>NZ_JBEPEQ010000015.1:0-66023 GCF_040300925.1 Micromonospora sp. NPDC000207 | reverse complement strand
CCGCAGCGATCAACGTGTTCGGAGCCCGGATCGCCGGCTTCGGCGCCGGTGCCGAAGCCGCGGTCACCGCCGCGGTGACCGCCCCGGCCGGCGGGCTGGCAGGGGCAGTGGTCGCCGCCGCCACCGGAGCCGGTGCCACTGCCGGGGCGGCAGCCGCCGCCGGGGCGACAGCCGACGCGGTCCTCACCGTGACCGGATCACGCGACGACGCCGCCTACGCCGCCGGGACCGCCCTGTACACCGTCGGACAGGGGGCGACACCGGCGCAGGCCGCCGCGATCACCGCCGCGATCATGGTGACCGTCGCCGACGCCCAGGCCGGACAGGCGGTCCGGATCGTCGTCGGAGCCGCCCGACACGCGGTGCTCCCGGCGCAGCTCCCCCTCACCGACGCCGCCCAGGCCGGGGCGGTGGCCAGCGCCGCGTACTACCTGGGTGTACCCGTCGAGGTCGAACGCGCCGTCCGCCGAGCGCTGATCGTGGGCGGCGTCGGCGCGGCGAACGCGGCCGTCCACGCGGCCGCCGCACGGAACACCGCCACCCTCAACCCGAGCAACCAGCTCTTCACCGTGTCGTACGCCAGCGTCAACGGGCCCCAGATCGTTCCGCACGCCGACTGAAGGAATCCGATGACGACGTTGCACGACCTCCAGGCGAGGTACGAGTCGGCCACCACGGACGGCGTCCTCGACCTGACCGCCGACAACTGCGGCGTACCGACCCTGGCGGCGTTCCTCACCACCCTGCCGCAGCAACGGATACCGCTCGCCGACCCGCAGATCGACCTGACCGGGGACACCCTCGTCGTCGCCGCCACAGTCACCGACGCCTGGCCGGTCGGCAACTCCGGCCGTACGCTGCAACTCGCCACCGTGTCGATCACCGTCACCCGCCCGGCGGACCCTGTCGCACAGCTGCACGTCGCCGGCACGCTCACCGTCGGCACGGCGACCGTCGAGGTCGCCGGTGACCTGGACGCGACCACCAACCGGATCAGTGTCGCCCGCACCCCCGGCCTCCCCGCCACCGTGTCTCTGGTGGAGCTGGCCGGCTACGTCAGCGGCAATCGGCTCGGCCCGTTCCTTCCCGTCGGTACCGCCGTCTTCGACGCCGTACCGCTGTCGGAGCTGCGGGCGTCGTTCGGGTACGAACGGTCCACCCTCACCGAGCTGACCGTCGGTTCGACGGTGGACGAATCCGCCAGGTGGTCGATCGTCGACGGCCTCGCCGACCTCACCGGGCTCGGCGTCGACCTCACCAGTCAGACCGGTTACCGGGACGGCGGGTACCGGGAGCACCTCGGTGGCGCCCTGCACGCCACGCTGCGGCTGGACGGTCGGGACTTCCGGGTCCGGCTGGCCCTGCAGACACCGACCTGCTGGGAGGTGGAGGTCGTCCCCGCCGACGGCAACATCCTGCCCGGCCTCACCGCGCTGGCCGGACTCGTCGGCGGGGACGCGCTCGGCAGCGAACTCCAGCAGGGGCTCAGCCGACTCGGGTTGACAGCGCTCACGCTCGACGGGGTGCGGATCGGCGTCGACCTGGCCTCCCGCACCATCCGCCAGGTCGCCGTCGCCACCCGGATCACCGTCGGCGGCACCGACTTCGCCGTCGTGTTGGCCCTGCCCACCCTGACCCTGCACGGCGGGCTGGCCCCCGGTCACAGCCTGCACCTCAAGGACCTGGTCGGCAGCTACTTCCCCGGATCCGACGCCTTCCCCGAGATCGACGTCACCCAACTCCAGGTCTCCGCGGTGCCCGGTGCGGGCCGCTACGACCTCGCCGCCCGGATCGTCGGGGACTGGCCACTCGACGTCGGCCCGCTGGCCCTCGGGTTCCGGGAGTTCGCGTTCGAGATCACCAAGGACGCCGACGGGGCAAGCGGCGAGATCGAGGGCTGGTTCAGTCTGTTCGACGCCGACTTCCACGCCGTCGCCGCCCACCCCGACAGCGGGGGCTGGCAGTTCACCTGCAGCAGCGTTCCCGGACACGCCCTCACCATCACGGCGATCCACGACCACCTGGTCGAGAAGTACCAGGTCGACGCGACCCTCCCGGCCCTGCTCGCGGGCCTCGCACTGACCCGGGTCGACATCTGGTTCGACACCGCCACCGGCACGTTCGCCCTCACCTGCGCCGCCCGGTTCCCGGTCGAGGACCGCACCGTCGACCTTGCCGTCACCATCCGGATGGAACGCTCCGGCACCACCTGGCGCAAGTCCCTCAGCGGTGAGATGACAGTCGCCGGCCTCGTCTTCGACGTCCGGTTCGTCCAGGACCAGGCCTCGACAGTGCTGGTGGCCACGTACGCCCACACCGGCCCCGCGAGTCCCCTGGTGGTCCGCGACCTGGTCGCCGCCGTGTCGACCCCGCTGTCCCACGCCGTGCCACCGGGGCTCACCATCGACCTGCGGGACGTGCTGCTCGCCGTCAGCCACACCGACACCGGCAACAGCGTCCTGCTCGGCCTGGACCTCGGGGTGGACGTGGGCCTGACCAGCCTGCCGCTGGTCGGTTCCCGGTTCCCGGCCGACCACTCCGTCGGGGTGGACAGTCTGCGGATCGTCGCCGCCAGCCGCTCCTTCACCAGCGCCGAGACCACCGCCGTCGACGCGCTGCTGCCCGCCGTCGTACCGGCCCTGCCGGTCGGACCAGACGGTGTCACCACCGGTGTCACAGTCGCCGCGCGCCTGTCACTGGGCACCGGTGCCACCCGGACCGTGTCCCTGCCGGTCGCCGCCGACCCACCCGCCACCACCGGCGGTACGGTCGCCGCACCGGCCACCGCAGCAGCCCCGGCGAGTACGACGTGGCTGGACGTGCAGCGCTCGTTCGGCCCGGTGCACCTCGGGCGGGTGGGGTTCAGCTACACCGACGGGATCGTCCGGTTCCTGCTCGACGCGGCGCTCACCGCCGCCGGGTTGACCCTCTCGCTCGACGGACTGAGCCTCGGCTCCCCGATCGACCACTTCGACCCCGTCTTCGACCTGAGCGGGCTCGGCGTCGACTACCGCAACGGACCGGTGGAGATCGGCGGTGCCCTGCTGCGCACCACCGTCACCCCGACCGACGGCCCGGCCTACGACGAGTACGACGGGGCGGCCCTGATCCGCACCGCCACCCTGAACCTCGCCGCCCTCGGCGGGTACGTGAACCTCAACGGCGAGCCGTCGATGTTCGTCTACGCCGTACTCGACAAGGTCCTCGGCGGGCCGCCGTTCCTCACCGTCACCGGCCTGGCCGCCGGTTTCGGGTACAACCGCAGCCTGGTCGTGCCGCCGATCGACCGGGTCGCCGAGTTCCCGCTGATCGCCGCCGCCACCAGCCCCGCACCGGTCACCGGGGCCGCCGACCCGCGCGAGCTCATCCGGACCACCCTGGACGGCCTCCGGACCTGGATCCCGCCGACCGCAGGCAGTGTCTTCCTCACCGCCGGGATCCGGTTCAGCTCGTTCCAGATGATCGACTCGTTCGCCCTCCTCGTCGCGAGCTTCGGCGACCGCTTCGAACTCGACCTGCTGGGCCTGTCCACCCTCGTCACCCCCCGACCGGAGCCGAGCGGACCGGCGGTCGCCCCGCTGGCCCAGATCCAACTCGCCCTCCGCGCCAGCTTCGTACCCAGCGAGGGCACCCTCAGCGTCCGCGCCCAACTCACCTCGACGTCGTACGTCTTCTCCCCCGACTGCCACCTCACCGGTGGCTTCGCGTTCAACACCTGGTTCGCGGGGGACCACGCCGGCGACTTCGTGCTCACCGCCGGCGGCTACCACCCGCAGTACCACCCACCGGCCCACTACCCGCAGGTGCCCCGGCTCGGATTCAACTGGCAGGTCGACCCGCACCTGGGGGTCAAGGGCGACGGCTACTACGCGCTGACCCCGGGTGCCCTGATGGCCGGCGGACACCTCGCTGTCGTCTGGCAGAGCGACAACCTCCGTGCCGCCTTCACCGCCGGCATCGACTGTCTGATCGCCTGGAAGCCGTACCACTACGACGCCCGCGCCTACGTGGACTTCGCCGTCTCCTACACGTTCCACCTGTTCGGCACCCACCACATCACCGCCGACATCGGTGCCGACCTGCACATCTGGGGGCCGGACTTCAGCGGTACCGCCCACATCAAGCTCGCTGTCGTCTCCTTCGACATCACCTTCGGTGCCGGGGCCGCCCCACAGCCGACACCTCTGGACTGGCAGGCGTTCCGCCGCTCGTTCCTGCCGACCGGCGAGCTGTGCTCGGTGGCCGTCAGCGGCGGGCTGCTGCGCAAGACCACCGACGTCGCGACCGACCTGGGCCTGGTCGACCCGCAACGCCTCGTGATCCGGACCGGCACCGTCGTGCCGAGCACCGCCGCCACGGTGGGGACCACCCCCCTGACCGGTGCCCACGCCCCGATCACCGTCGGCCCGATGGGGTTGGCCGCCCCCGGACGGCCCGGCACCCACATCAACAGCACGACGACCGTCACGGTCACCCGGGGCACCGAGTCGATGGAGCGGCACTTCGCCCTCACCCCGGTCCTGGCCGACGTGCCTGCCGCCCTGTGGGCGGTCCCCGCAGGATCTGTCGACGGGCCGACGCTCGTACCTGACGCCCTGGTGGGATTCGAGATCCGCCCCCGCCTCGACCCGATCCACGGCACGGACGAGGCCACCGTCGGGAACCTGCGGCTGTTCCAGTACCACCTGCCGGCGGTTCCCGGTGGCAGGTACCGGGTGACAGTGACCCAGGACGTCACCACCGACGAGCCGGCCTCGGTGCCGGCCGCGCACCGGAAGATCACGCCGCAGCGTTTCACCGGCGTCGGCGAGTTCACTGTCACCGGCGTACGGCCGGCCTTCGGCACCGACGAGATCTACGCGGTGTACCCCCCGGACGGCGGTACCGGCGACTACTCCACCGACCTGCCGCACGTCATCCTCAACCACAGCACCCTGCCCTGGCAGGAGAACGCCGACCCCGACCGGGACGACCTGCCGTGGCTGGCCCTGCTGCTGTTCGACGAGACCGACCTGCCCACCGCCCACCTGGCAGACGTCGACGGCGAGAAGGCCACAGTCATCTCCGTACCGGTCGGACTGCTGCCCGCACAGGACACCGCCCGACGGGACCTCGCCCTGCTCACCCACGTCCGTCGGGACGTCGACGGCACCGAACGCGCCGTGGTGATCGGCAACCGGTTGCCCCGCGAGGGTGCCACCCACGTGGCGCACCTCGTCTCCGTCCGTGACCGGTACGGATCCGCCGGGCCGGTGGACACCGGCACCGTCGACGTGGTCACCGTCGCGAGCTGGCGGTTCACCTCGACAAGCGACGGTACGGACCTGGCCGCCCTGCTCAGGCGGCTGGCCGACGGCAGCGCTGCGGTGCCCGCGCCGGTCGTACCGGCCGGGTACCGCAGTCCGCTCGTCGCGCAGGCCCGCACCGACCGGCCGACACTGCCCGCCACCGCCCTCGCCGACCCCACCTTCGGTGCCGCCTGGCAGCTCGGTCGGCTCCTCGGGCTTCGGAGCAAGCCGTACGCGGCGGCACTGTACCGGTGGAAGCGGCTGCGGGCGCAGCGGCGCAAGAGCGGCGTTGACACCCTGCCCGACCTGCCCTCCGTCGTCACCGGTTTCCTCGACGACCTGGCGTTGCTCAAGGGGGTGCCGTTCAACCACCTGGTGCCCGAGGAGACCATGATCCCGGTGGAGTCGCTGCGGTTCTTCTCGCTCTACGAGGGCTGGCTCGCCGCCCTGCTCGACGGGGCGGCGAGCATCGGACGGGTCACTCCGGCGGACCGGCGGTCGGACGTCCACCTCGCCGCGGACCTGATCGCCGTCGGTGGCCTCGCCCCGTGGACCCGCCAGGTGCTGGCCCCCGCCGACGGCCCCGGCGCGAGTGGGTTCCTGCTGCGCTCCCACGTCGTCGCCGGCTGGCCGGACCTGCGGATCACCGCCCGGGACGGGGCGGACGTGACGTTGGACCCGATCCGGACCGACCTGCTCTCGGCGAACCTGATGCTGTGTGTGTTCTCCGGCGACCTCGCCTCGGTGACCGTCGGCCAGCCCGAGCACACCCTGCACTTCGGACTGGGCGAGGCGGCCCTCCCCTGGCGCACCGGCAACCGGGTCGTGGACGTGACGGCGCTGGCCGGGGACCGGATCGGTGCGACAGCTGCCGGGCAGGGCGCGTCGGCGCGGCTAGCGGCCCGTCTCATCGCCGACGCCCCGGAGGTCACCGTCGAGCGTCACCAGTGACAGCCCACACCCGGACATCCATCGGCGTCACCGGATTGCCGGGTGTCACCTGCGGGTTGACCGAACTGTAAATCTTCCTTAACGTTCTGGTGCCACGCGTGTCTGCAGCTGCCCCACCACAGCAGAGGAAGTGGAATGTCCAGACTGCGTACGACAGCGGCCGGGCTCGTCGCCGCCGTGCTCGTCCTCGTCGGCACCCTGGTGGCGGCACCCGGTGCCCACGCCGCGACCGCCGCCTTCGTCAAGGTGCAGGAGTGGAGCGGGGGCTACGAGGCCCGCTTCACCGTCCGCAACGACACCCCCACCACGATCACCTCCTGGCGGGTCGAGTTCGACCTGCCCGCCGGGTCGACCATCGGCAGCCACTGGGAGGCGCTGCTGACCAGCATCGGCAACCGGCACACCTTCACCAACCGGTCCTGGAACGCGACGCTGACCGCCGGTGCCTCCACCGCCTTCGGGTTCATCGTCAACGGCAACGGGACGCCCACCAACTGCACCGTCAACGGCGGGTCCTGCGCCGGTGGTGCGGACTCCCTGGCACCGAGCGTGCCGGGTAACCTGCGGGCCACCGCCACGACCTCGTCGAGCGTGTCGTTGGCCTGGAACGCCTCCACCGACAACGTCGGGGTCACCGGCTACGACGTGTACCGGGGCGGCACCCTCGCCACCACGGTCACCGGCACCACCGCCACCGTCGGCGGCCTGAGCCCGGCGACCGGCTACGGTTTCACCGTGCGCGCCCGTGACGCGGCCGGCAACGCCTCGGCCCAGACCGCTCCGCTGACCGTCACCACCGCCCCCGGCACCGGCGTCGGTGGCACCCCCGCCGCCGTCAACGGTCAACTGCGGGTCTGCGGCACCCAGCTCTGCAACAGGTACGGCCGCCCCATCCAGCTGCGGGGCATGAGCACCCACGGCATCCAGTGGTACTCGCAGTGCGTCAACGACGCCTCGCTCGACGCCCTCGCCACCGACTGGCGGGCCGACGTCCTGCGGATCTCGATGTACATCCAGGAGGACGGGTACGAGACCAACCCGCGTCTGTTCACCGACCGGGTGCACGACTACATCGAGCGGGCCACCGCCCGGGGCATGTACGCCATCGTCGACTGGCACATGCTCACTCCCGGCGACCCGAACCACAACCTGGCGCGGGCGCGTACCTTCTTCACCGAGATCGCCCAGCGGCACAAGGACAAGACCAACATCCTGTACGAGGTCGCCAACGAGCCCAACGGGGTGAGCTGGGCGTCGATCAAGAGCTACGCCGAGCAGATCATCCCGGTGATCCGGGCCCAGGACCCGGACGGCGTGGTGTTGGTCGGGACCCGGGCCTGGTCCTCCCTCGGCCTCTCCGAGGGCTCCTCGGAGACCGAGATCGTCAACAACCCGGTCGACGCGACGAACATCATGTACACCTTCCACTTCTACGCCGCCTCGCACGGGACGACGTACCTGAACGCGCTCTCCCGTGCGGCCGACCGGCTGCCGATCTTCGTCACCGAGTTCGGCACCCAGACCTCCTCCGGGGACGGGGCGAACGACTTCACCCGCGCCCAGCAGTACCTGGACCTGATGGCGACGAAGAAGATCAGTTGGGTCAACTGGAACTGGTCGGACGACTTCCGCAGCGGTGCCGTCTTCACCACCGGCACCTGCGGCGGCAGCACGTACGCCGGGACCGGGGTCCTCAAGCCGGCCGGGGTCTGGATCCGTGACCGGATCCGTACGCCGGACGACTTCCCGACGACCTGACGGTTCCCCGACGAGCGGCCGGGGGTGGGTGTGCCCGCCCCCGGCCCTCACCGTCCGGGCCTCAGGCCCGGGACCACTGCATGCTCGTCGCGGAGCCGCAGGTCCGCTGCTCCAGGGCGGCACCGGCGGCGGTCGACCCGCCGACCACGTTCAGGCACTTGTTGCTGTTGAGGTTGACCAGGTTGTGGTGGCCGTTGTCGACCGCCCGCCAGGTGAAGACCTGGTTGGTGCCTCCGTGGCAGGTGTACTGCACGACCTGGGCCCCGTCTGCGGTGGAGGCGTTGGCGACGTCGACGCACTTGCCGCTGTGCACGCTCTGGAGGGTGACGTTGCCGTTGCCGGCGTCGGTGAACCGCCACTGCTGCCAGGGGTTGCCGTTGGCGGTCCACTGCCCGACGACTGCCAGGTCCTGGGTGTTGGGCGACTGCACGTCCATCACCTGTCCGCTGTTGCGGTTGGTGACCCGGTAGGAGGTGGGGGCCGGGTTGGTGCCGCCGGTGAACTGCCACCAGTTCACGTTGAACAGGTTCCCGCTGCCCCCTGTGAAACGCAGGTAGAGGTCCCGGGTGCCGGTGACCCCGGCGACCCCGCAGGAGGTGGTGGTCCAGTTCTGCCAGCCTCCGGTCCCACCGACCTGGCAGGTGCCGACCAGGGGGCCGGTGGGGCTGTCCAGGCGCAGCTCGATGGCGCCGCCGGAGGCGGCGGAGGCGGTCCGGGCGGTGAAGGAGCCGGCCCCGGTGCCGAAGGCCACCCCCTTGACCTTGATGTAGTCGCCGTTGCCGATGAACGCGACGGCCATGCCGCCCTCGCTCGCGGGTTCGGTCTCGATCCCCTGCCCCCAGGCGATGGTCTCGGCCTCCTGCCTGACGTACGGGTTGAGGGTGCCGATCTGGGGTGCCCCCTGGGTGGTCATGTTCATCTGGGGGATGGTGCCGTTGCTGTTGTAGGTGAACTTCTCGACGGCAACCGAGCGGGTGTAGCCGCTGCCGCCGGGGAGCGCTCCGTTGTGGTAGAAGAAGTACGATCCGCCCTGGTAGTCGATGATCCCGGGGTGGTTGGTGAAGCTGGCCCCCTGGCGGGGCATCACGGTGCCCCGGTAGGTCCAGGGTCCGGTCGGCCCGGGGGCGGTGGAGTAGCCGATGAACTCGGAGCAGCACTCGGCGGCGAAGACGTTGTAGTAGGTGCCGTTGCGTTTGTAGACCCAGGGTCCCTCCTCGTAGAGGGTGGGTCGGCTCGTGTTTCCGGTCCGGGTGCCGAACCCGGCCGTCGTGAGCGGGATCCTGGTGGGGCTCCCCGAGAACGAGATCATGTCGGGGTTCAGCCTGACGTACCAGAGGTTCGGGTTTCCCCAGTAGAGGTACGCCTGCCCGTCGTCGTCGACGAAGGCGTGTGGGTCGATCTCGCCGTTGCCGACCAGGGGTCGACCGAGGGCGTCCCGGAAGGGTCCGGTGGGGCTGTCGGCGACGGCGACCCCGATGACCATGCCGCCGCCGCGTTGGCGGACGGGGACGTACCAGTAGAACTTGCCGTTTCGGGGGACGACGTGTCCGGCCCAGGCGTCGGCGTCGGCCCAGGCGAAGGTGGCGAGGTTCATCGGAACCCCGTGGTCGGTCCAGTTGACCATGTCCGTGGAGGAGAAGACCCGCCACTCCCGCATGGTGAAGTAGGTGGAGCCGTCCTCGTCGCGTCCGGTGTAGAGGTAGACCCGGCCGTCGTGCACCAACGGTGCCGGATCTGCGGTGTAGATGTGCTGGACGATCGGGTTGTCCGCCCGCGCCGGGCTGCCGGGGAGCAGGGTCACGATCAGGATCAGGCTCACGAGCCAGGCGAAGCCGCGCCTGAGTCGGGCCGTGACCCCCGGTGCGCGTACGACTGTCATGTCGTCTCCCGGTGGTGGTGGTAGGGGGCACTCCCTTCCACTGTGATCGTTCACATCGACATCGGTCAACCCCCTCGCCCGACGCCCCCAGCACCACCTCCAACCCGCCCGCCGCCACCGGGAGATCACCTTCCCCGCCGCCGGTCGAGGCGGAGAAAGTCGGGCGTTGAACCGGCCGAAACCCTGGTGTAACATCGGCTTCCATCAATGACTGTGGTCGCAGTCTCCTCACCTCCGCGCGGGACGGTGCACTGCGGCAAGTGATGTTAGCGCTCACAATCGGGGGTCGGTGGTGCCGACGTCGGATCGCCGGCCCGGGCCGGCGTCGGCGGTCCGGGATACCCGCCACCGGCCCCCTCCATCCTGCGCACCACCCGGCCGATCACGGGCCTGGCCGGTGGCGCGGCGCCTTCGACCCAGGGAGAGACATGTTCGACACCGGTGTGGGAAACCTGTCGCCCCGCCACCGCCGCCGAGGGTGGTCGGTGGTCCTGGTGGTGGCGGCCACCCTGCTGGCCGCAGGAGTCACGGCCGTCGTCGCCGCCCCGGCCGCCTCCGCGGCCACCGTCGACACCACCGCCTGGTACGTCCTGGTCAACCGCAACAGCGGCAAGGCCCTCGACCTGTACAACTTCGCCACCGGCGACGGGGCCCGGATCACCCAGTGGACCCGGGGAACCGCAGCCAACCAACAGTGGCAGTTCGTCGACTCCGGCTCCGGCTACTACCGGCTGAAGTCCCGCCACTCCGGCAAGGTCCTCGACGTGCACAACTTCGCCACCACCGACGGTGCCGCCATCGTCCAGTGGACCGACAACAACAGCACCAACCAGCAGTTCCGCCTCGCCGACTCGACCGACGGGTACGTCCGGCTGATCAACCGCAACAGCAACAAGACCCTGGAGGTCCAGAACGCCGCGACCACCGACGGCGCCAACATCGTGCAGTACGCCGACTGGAACGGTGCCAACCAGCAGTGGCAACTCGTCCGGGTCGACGGCGCCACCCCCACCACCCCGCCCGGCAGCGGGCAGACGTTCACCAACCCGGTGGTCTGGCAGGACTTCGCCGACGGGGACATCATCCGGGTCGGCGACGCCTACTACTACTCGGCCTCGACAATGCACTACTCCCCCGGCGCCCCGATCCTGCGCTCCTACGACCTGGTCAACTGGGAGTACGCCGGCCACTCGGTGCCGAGGCTGGACTTCGACTCGGCCCGGTACGACATGAGCGGGGGCCGAGCCTACGTCAAGGGCATCTGGGCCTCCACCCTGAACCACAGACCCAGCAACGGGACCTACTACTGGTTGGGCTGCGTGGAGTTCAACCGCTCCTACCTCTACACCGCCACGGCGGTGGACGGTACCTGGAGCAAGCGGGCCCAGCTCCCCTGCTACTACGACGCCGGGCTGCTCTTCGACACCAACGACACCCCGTACGTGGCCTACGGCAACGGCACCATCAGCGTCGCCCAGCTCTCCGCCGACCTGACCTCCCAGGTCCGGGCGCAGCAGGTCTACCAGACCCCGTCGAACATCGGCACCCTGGAGGGGGCCCGGATGTACAAGCGGGGCAACTACTACTACATCTGGCTGACCCGACCCGCCAACGGCCAGTACGTGCTCCGCTCGACCAGCCCCTGGGGCCCGTACGAGCAGCGTCAGGTCCTGCTCGACCTGCCCGGCCCGATCTCCGGAGGCGGGGTGCCCCACCAGGGCGGAATCGTGCAGACCCAGAACGGTGACTGGTACTACATGGCCTTCACCGACGCCTACCCCGGCGGACGGATGCCCACCCTGGCCCCGCTGAACTGGTCGGCCGACGGGTGGCCCAGCGTCCAGACAGTCAACGGCCGGTGGGGGGCCACCTACCCGCGGCCAAACATCACCACCACCCGGACCGTCGCCCCGATGACCGGGGCGGAGACCTTCCCCGGCCCCACCCTCGACCACCGCTGGGAGTGGAACCACAACCCCGACACCAGCCGGTACAGGGTCGCCAACGGCCTGCGGTTGCAGACCGCGACGGTCACCAACGACCTGTACTCGGCCCGGAACACCCTCACCCACCGGATCCAGGGCCCCACCTCCACCGCCACCATCGACCTGGACCACTCGGGCATGGCCAACGGGGACCGGGCCGGGCTCGCCATGCTCCGGGACTCCTCGGCCTGGATCGGCCTCAAGCGGGACAACGGCACGACCCGGGTGGTGATGACCACCGGCCTGACCATGGACAGCAGCTGGAACACCACGGGCACCGGGGTCGAGTCGGCAAGTGCCGCCATCTCGGGCACCCGGATCTGGCTACGCGTCAACGCCGACATCCGGCCCGGATCCGGCCGGCAGGCCCGCTTCTCGTACAGCACGGACGGGGTGAACTTCACGACCCTCGGCCCGGCCTTCACGTTGAACAACGCCTGGCAGTTCTTCATGGGCTACCGGTTCGGAATCTTCAACTACGCCACCCAGTCCCTCGGTGGGGCGGTCACCGTCCGCCGGTTCGACCTGACCACCCCCTGAGCGCCACCGACCGGCAGGACGCCACCTTCCGGATCACCCCGTAGTCCCCAACCGATCCACTGGCAGGAGGAACACAGTGCGAAGACGGAAGACCTGGCCGACAGCGATACTGGCCGTCCTGACCCTGGCCCTGGCCGGCACCCTCGTCGACGGGGCCGTCGCCCCCCGCCCGGCCGAGGCGCTGAACAACGGGGTGGCCCGGACCCCACCGATGGGCTGGAACACCTGGAACACCTTCGGGTGCAACATCAACGAGACCCTGATCCGGCAGACCGCCGACGCGATGGTCAGCCAGGGCCTGCGGGACCTCGGCTACAAGTACGTCGTCGTGGACGACTGCTGGTTCAACCCGGACCGTGACGCCCAGGGCAACCTCCAGGCCCACCCCCAACGGTTTCCGAGCGGCATGAAGGCCCTCGGGGACTACCTGCACTCCCGGGGCCTGCTCTTCGGCATCTACCAGGGCCCCCTGGACCAGACCTGCGCCCAGTACTTCGACTCGTTCCCCGGCTCCACCGGCAGCCTCGGGCACGAGCAGCAGGACGCCAGGCAGTTCGCCGCCTGGGGGGTGGACTACCTCAAGTACGACTGGTGCTCCCCCACCGGGACCATCAACGACCAGGTGGCGCGCTTCGGCATCATGCGCGACGCCCTCGCCGCCACCGGTCGGCCGATCGTCTACAGCATCAACTCCAACAGCATCCACGAGAAGACCGGGCCGCAGCGCAACTGGAGCGACGTGGCGAACCTCTGGCGGACCACCGAGGACATCACCAACGCGTGGAACACCGGCCAGACCAACGGGTACCCGATGGGGATCCAGAACATCGTCGACGTCAACGTGCCCCTGGCCGGGTACGCCGCCCCCGGCGGGTTCAACGACCCGGACATGCTGGAGGTCGGCAACGGGGGCATGACCGACACCGAGATGCGCAGCCACTTCGCCCTCTGGTCGATGATGGCGGCCCCCCTGATGATGGGCAACGACCTGCGCTCGGCGAGCGCCGCGACCCTGACCATCCTGCGCAACCAACAGCTCATCGCCATCAACCAGGACACCCTCGGACGCCAGGCCGTCCAGGTCGCCGGGGACGCCACCCGGCGGATCCTGGCCAAACGGCTGGCCAACGGGGACGTGGCGGTGGCCCTGTTCAACCAAAGCAACTCGACCACCACCATCTCCACCACCGCGGCGGCGGTCGGCAAGACCGGCAGCTCCTTCACCCTGCGGGACGCCTGGACCAACACCACCTCCACCACCACCGGCGCGATCTCGGCGAGCGTCCCGGCGCACGGCACGGTGGTGTACCGGATCAGCGGCGGCGGCACCACCGACCCACCGACCCCCACCACCTTCCGACTGCGCAGCGAGTCCGCCGGACGCTGCCTGGACCTGGACGACTCCAACACCGCCAACGGCACCGCAACCCTGGTCTGGGACTGCCACGGCAACCCCAACCAGCAGATCACCCAGAACGGCCAGAGCCTGCGGATCCTCGGCAAGTGCCTGGAGGTCCCCACCAACGCGGCCAACGGCACCCGGGTCCAGATCTGGGACTGCAACGGCGGCACCCACCAGCAGTGGACCCTCAACGGCAACGGCACAGTCGGCAACGTCCGCTTCCCGAACCTCTGCCTGGACGTCGACAACGGGGGCACCGCCAACGGCACCGCGGTGATCGTCTGGTCCTGCCACGGCAACGCCAACCAACGCTGGAGCCGGGCGTGAACCCCCGACACCGGCGACACCCGCACCCGACCGAGGACGTGACCCCATGATGAGACGACGACGTGTCGTCGGCCCGCTGGCCACCGCCGCGCTCCTGGTGGCGACGATGGTCGGCACCGTGCTGGCCCGTACCGACGCCGCCCCGGCCACCGCCGACGTCACCCAGGCCGCCGCCGACGTCGGCACCCTGGCCGCCAGTCCCGGCTGCGGTAGGAACCCGACCCTGACCAGCGGAACCCGCACCATCACCAGCGGCGGCAGGAGCCGCAGCTACATCCTGCGCATCCCGGACGGCTACCGGAACTCCACCCCGTACCGGCTCGTCTTCGGCTTCCACTGGCGCGGCGGCACCGCCGTCGACGTGGACACCGGACAGACAGTGCAGCGGGACGTGTGGTCGTACTACGGACTGCGCCGACTGGCGAACGACAGCACCGTCTTCGTGGCCCCCCAGGGGATCGACAACGGCTGGGCGAACACCGGCGGTCAGGACGTCACCTTCGTCGACGACATGCTCCGGCAGATCGAGAACGACCTCTGCATCGACACCGCCCAGCGCTTCGCCCTCGGCTTCAGCTGGGGCGGGGGCATGAGCTACGCGGTGGCCTGCGCCCGACCCGACGTCTTCCGGGCGGTCGCGGTCTATGCCGGTGGACAGATCAGCGGGTGCAGCGGCGGCAACGGACGGATCGCCTACTTCGGGGCCCACGGTATCCGCGACAACGTCCTCGGCATCTCCGGGGGACGTACCCTGCGGGACCGGTTCGTCCGGAACAACGGCTGCACCGCCCAGAACCCTCCCGAACCCACCCAGGGCAGCCTGACCCACCGCACCACGACCTACTCCGGCTGCGCCGCCGGTTACCCGGTGGTGTGGGCTGCCTTCGACGAGGGACACATCGCCGCACCCCAGGACGGTGCCCCCGGGGACAGCGGGTCCCGGACCTGGCTACCGGCGGAGACCTGGCGCTTCTTCACCCAGTTCGGCGGCGTCACCCCCACCCCCGACCCGACCACCCCGCCGCCGACCCCGACCACTCCCCCACCCACCGGCGGGGGCGCCTGCCGGGTCGCCGCCACCGTCAACGCCTGGAACACCGGCCTGACCGAGGACCTCACCATCACCAACACCGGGACCACCACCGTCAACGGCTGGGCCCTCGGGTTCACCCTGCCCGGCGGGCAGAGCATCACCTCCGGCTGGAACGCCACCTTCTCCCCCACCTCCGGCCAGGTGACCGCCCGCAACGTCGGCTACAACACCGCCATCGCCCCCGGTGCCTCGGTGAGCATCGGGTTCCAGGCCAACCACACCGGCAACACCGCCGCCCCCACCGCCTTCACCCTCAACGGGGCCACCTGCACCCTGGCCTGAACACGCCGGGTGTCCCGGAATGAGGCGGGCCGGACAGCCGAGGGCCGGACGGCCGGGGACAGCCGGGCCGGGCAGCCGAGGGCCGGGCAGCCCGGGTCAGGCGATCGCGACGGCGAAAACGTGCAGTGTCGGCACCCCGGCGGCGGGGCGGGCGCTGACGTCGGGCAGCTCCACCCGGGCCACCGCCTTGTTCTGCAGAGCCACTCCGACGAAGTAGACGCAGGCGGCGGTGTTCTGCCGCTGGTTGCCGGGCCGGTTCTGGTACGCGGTCACCACTGCGGCGGCACCGCCGGCGTGTGGTCCCCCGTACCAGTCCGGTACGCCGAGCGTGAATCCCTGCCGGGCACCGTCGGCGTACACCACGACACCCGCCCCGGAGACCGCCCCGTAGGTGCCGGTGGCGAGGAAGCCGAGGGTCCGGCCGGTACCGGTCACGGCGATGCTCTGCCCGGAGGCGACCAGGTTGTCGGCCCCGCCCGGGTTCACTGCCGGCCAGCGGAAGTTCACCCCGCCATAGCTGACCGTCGCGCCCGGGACGACCCCGGCCTGGGCCAGGGCCTGGGCGGAGAGGGAGGCCCCGTTGCCGTCGAAGTTGCCGACCCCGGTGTCGGTGTCGGGGCTGGTGCTGGGATTGGTGAAGCTCTGCTCCAGGGTGGGGACCCCGGTGGAGGTACCTGTCACCCGGTAGGTACGCCCGCCCTGGACGGTGACCTCGACGAGGTCGGTCTCCAGCCGGGTGCTCCGGGCGGGGGTGCCGTCGGTGGTGTCGACCACGGTGTGGGTGGCGGCCAGGAGCCGGCCGCGCAGCCGGACGGTACCGGGGCGGTCCGGCCGGAGCAGGATCTCGGTGGCCTGCCCGCCGCTCCAGGTGATCCCGACGGTGTGTCCGCCCCGGGCGCGCAGCCCGGTCACCCGGCCGGTGGGCCAGGCCGTCGGCAGGGCCGGTAGCAGGTGCAGTTCCCCGGCGTGGCTGTGCAGCAGCATCTCGGCGATCCCGGCGGTGGCCCCGAAGTTCCCGTCGATCTGGAACGGTGGGTGCAGGTCGAACATGTTCGGGGCGAGCCGGGTGGGATTGGCGAGGTAGCGGATCAGGTCGTGGGCCCGGTTCCCCTCCTCCAGCCGGGCCCAGAAGTTGATTTTCCAGGCCAGAGACCAGCCGGTGCCGTCATCTCCGCGCAACTCCAGGGTCCGGCGGGCCGCCGCGAAGAGTTGGGGCGTGCCGCGCCGGGTTATCTGGTTGCCGGGGGCCAGCCCGTACAGGTGGGAGACGTGCCGGTGGTTACGCTCGGTCTCCACCCAGTCGTGGAGCCACTCCATGATGTTGCCCCGGGATCCCACCCGCGTCGGGGGCAGCCGGTCCCGGGTGGCCCGGACCTGGGCCCGGAAGGTGGCGTCCACGCCGAGGAGTTCACTGGCCCGGGCACAGCCGTCGAAGAGGTCCCGCAGGATCTGGTTGTCCATGGTGGGACCGGCGCAGATGCTGGCGTCGGCGTGGTGGGTGAGCTCCGGGGAGTTCGAGGGGTTGGTCACCAGGTAGCCGAGGGAGGGCTCGGTGACCAGGGTGTCGAGGAAGAACTGGGCGGCTCCCCGCATCGCCGGGTAGTTCGTCCGCAGGAAATCCAGGTTCCCGGTGAACTGGTAGTGGTCCCAGATCAGGGTGGCCAGCCATGCCCCGCCGGTCTGCCACATGCCCCACAGCGCTCCGTCGACCACCGAGCTGGCCCGCCAGGCGTCGGTGTTGTGGTGGGTGACCCAGCCCCCGGCCCCGTACTGCACCTGGGCGGTGCGGGCCCCGGTGACCGTGAGGTCCCGGATCAGGTCGAAGACCGGGGTGTGGCACTCGGCGAGGTTGGTGGTGTTCGCCGGCCAGTAGTTCATCGGCAGGTTGGCGTTGATTGTGTACTTCGAGTCCCAGGCGGGGGTCAGGGAGTCGTTCCAGATGCCCTGGAGGTTGGCCGGCTGGGTGCCTGGCCGCGAGGAGGAGATCAGCAGGTACCGGCCGTACTGGAACAGCAGGGTGGAGAAGTGCGGGTCGGTGACGTTGTTGTGCTGGGCGATCCGTACGTCGGTGGGCTGGTCGGCGGCGGAGGTACGGCCGAGGTCCAGGCTCACCCGGGCAAAGAGGGCCTGGTAGTCGGCGACATGCCGGGCGCGGAGCTGGTCGTAGCCGGTGGCCCGGGCGGCGGTGAGGTGACGGCGGGCGATGCCCTGGTGGTCGCCGCCGACGTTGCGGTAGTCGACGTAGCTGGACCCGATCGAGACCAGCAGTGTCACGCTGGTGGCGTTGGTGACCCGGAGGGTGCCCCCGGAACTGGTGACGGTGCCCCCGCTGACCGCGGCGTTGGCCAGGGCGTGGAACCGGACCGCACCGGTGATCCCCTCCTGGTTGCCGGAGATCCCCTCCAGGGCGACAGTGCTGCCGTCCGGGCTGGACAGGGTGGTCCGCTGGGGGCTGTCGAAGGTGGCGGTGAAGGAGACGGCGTTGCTCCGGTCGGCTGTCAACCGGAGCACAATCACCTGGTCCGGGGCGCTGGCGAAGGCCTCCCGCTGGTGCAGAACCCCGTTGGCGAGGTAGGACACGGTGGTGGTGGCCGTGCCGAGGTCGAGTTGCCTGTCGTACTGGGAGGGACTCCCGGGGTTGGGGAAGGTGAGCCGCAGGTTGCCGACGAGCTGGTAGGCCAACTGCCCGACGGGGTTGCCGAGCATGGCCTGGTCGACCAGGGCCTGGGCCTGGGCCCACTGGTTGGTGAAGACCAGCCGGCGGATCTCCGCCAGCGCCCCCCGACCCCGGGAGTTGCTGGGGTCGTGGGGGCCGCCGGCCCAGACCGTGTCCTCGTTGAGCTGGAGTCGTTCGGTGTCGACGTTGCCGAAGACCATCGCCCCGAGCCGGCCGTTGCCGATCGGCAGGGCCCGCAGCCAGTCGGTGCCGGCGGGCTCGTCGTACCAGAGGGCCAGGTCCCCTGCGGCCCGTACGCCGGGTGGTGGGGTCGCCTCCGCTCGGGCGGTGGCGGTCCAGGGCAGCGGCAGGAGGGCACCGCCCGCCCCGGCCGCGCCGATCGTGAGGGCCTGCCGTCGGGTCAGCTCTGACATGGATCCTCCAAGCGGTGGCCGGTCCGGCCGTCGGGCAGCGTGGGACGGGACGACGCCGACCCCTTCCGGGCAGGGACCGCCGACGTCGCCAGGTGGTGTGCCCGCAGCCGGTCGAGGGCGGCGACCCGGGCGGCGCAGGGATCGGTCAGGGCGAGCCGGCGCACCGGCCCCACCAGCAGGTGCGGCAACCGGTAACGGCGACCCTGCTCGATCACCAGGTGCCGGTCGCGCAGTTCAGTCAGGCCCCGCCCGGCGTGCAGCGGGGTCAGGTTCACCAGGGCCGCGACGGCCCGCAGCTCGAAGTACGGCCCCGGGTGCCAGCACCCAGGGCGGCACTGTGGGATCGGGCGCGGCCACACCGGAAGCCGGTGCAGCCGCAGTGGGACCCGTCCCCCCTGGGGCGGACCGGACTCCCGCCGGCATCGTGCCCGTCAGACCGGTCACCGGGCCAGCCACCTCCCCGCCCCGGAGGCTCTGGCCCCGGGAAATGCTACTCATTCATGAGAACGCTAACATCGATGGACCTCATGTTTCTAGGGCAAGTCGAGGATGCTACGGGGACACCTCGAACCCGACCCCCACCGCGCAGGAGGCAACCACGGTTCGGCTGATCAAGGAACGCAATACATCGACGGCCGAGAATTTTCAGACGGATTCCCATTCCGACACGAATCGGCGTGATCGATGCTTGACGAGGGGAACCCTGACGACCTATGTTTCGCCCCGAGGACCGGGAGTGAACGTTAACAAGACGTCGGCCGTCCCGGCCCCGGCCGGGACGGCCCCGCCCGGGAACCTGCTCGCCCACCCGCACCTTCCGGTCCCGGACCACCCCCGCCGCGCCACCGCCACCGCCACCGGAGGTTCCCGTGCCACAACGTCCGCTGAGCCGTCGTCACCTCCTCCGCGCCGCCGCCGGCGGGGCCCTGCTCTCGACCACCGGTGGTGCCCTCGTCGGAACCACCCCGGCCGCCGCAGCCGTGCTCCCCCCAGCCCGACCCGACCTCGGGGTCTCGGCCCACCCCTTCGACCTGGGTCAGGTACGCCTCACCGCCGGCCGGTTCCTGGACAACCAGAACCGCACCCTGAACTACCTCCGGTTCGTCGACACCGAGCGGCTGCTGTACAACTTCCGGGCCAACCACCGGCTCTCCACCGACGGGGCCACCCCGAACGGGGGGTGGGACGCCCCCAGCTTCCCCTTCCGCACCCACGTCCAGGGGCACTTCCTCACCGCCTGGGCCCAGGCGTACGCGGTGCTCGGCGACACCACCTGCCGGGACAAGGCCAACCGGATGGTCGCCGAGCTGGCCCGGTGCCAGGCCAACAACCCGGCCGCCGGGTTCGGCACCGGCTACCTCTCCGGCTTCCCCGAGTCGGAGTTCACCGCCCTGGAGAACCGCACCCTCAGCAACGGCAACGTGCCCTACTACTGCATCGACAAGACCCTCGTCGGGTTGCTGGACGTGTGGCGGTACCTCGGCAACACCCAGGCCCGGACGGTCCTGCTGGCCCTGGCCGGGTGGGTCGACACCCGCACCGCCCGACTCACCACCAGCCAGATGCAGGCCATGCTGGGTACCGAGTTCGGCGGGATGAACGCCGTCCTGACCGACATCTACCAGCAGACCGGGGACGCGCGCTGGCTCGCCACCGCCCAGCGGTTCGACCACGCCGCCGTGTTCAACCCCCTGGCCGCCAACACCGACCAGCTCAACGGGCTACACGCCAACACCCAGGTACCCAAGTGGATCGGGGCCGTCCGGGAGTACAAGGCCACCGGCACCACCCGGTACCGGGACATCGCCGCCAACGCCTGGACGATGACCGTCAACGCCCACACCTACGCCATCGGCGGCAACAGCCAGGCCGAGCACTTCCGGCCCCCGAACGCCATCGCCGGCCACCTCACCAACGACACCTGCGAGCACTGCAACACCCACAACATGCTCCGACTCACCCGGGAGCTGTGGCTGATCGACCCCAACCGGGTCCCCTACGTCGACTACTACGAGCGGGCGCTGCTCAACCACGTCGTCGGAGCCCAGAACCCGGCCGACCGGCACGGCCACGTCACCTACTTCACCCCCCTGCGCCCCGGTGGCCGACGAGGGGTGGGCCCGGCCTGGGGCGGGGGCACCTGGAGCACCGACTACGCCTCCTTCTGGTGCTGCCAGGGCACCGGCATCGAGGCCAACACCAAGCTGATGGACTCCATCTACTTCCACAACGGCAGCACCCTGACTGTGAACCTCTTCGTCCCCTCGGTGCTGACCTGGTCCCAGCGGGGCATCACAGTCACCCAGAGCACCAGCTACCCGGTCGGGGACACCACCACCCTCACCCTGGGCGGCACCACGAACGGCTCCTGGAGCATCCGGGTCCGGATCCCCGCCTGGACCTCCGGGGCCACCCTCACCGTCAACGGCCAGGTGCAGAACGTCCCCGCCACCCCGGGCAGCTACGCCACCGTCACCCGGACCTGGGCCGCCGGGGACACCCTCACCGTCCGGCTCCCCATGCGGGTGATCATGCAGGCCGCCAACGACAACCCCGCCGTCCAGGCCGTCACCTACGGGCCGGTGGTGCTCGCCGGAAACTACGGCAACACCGCACTGACCGCCCTGCCGGCCCTGACCGTCGCCTCGGTCACCCGGACCAGCGGCACCGCCCTGGCCTTCACCGCCACCGCCAACGGCGCCACGGTTCCCCTCGGCCCCTTCCACGAGGCCCACGGCTTCAACTACACGGTGTACTGGAACACCGGCGGGTCGGCCGGGGCCACCTACAAGCTGACCAACGCCGCCACCGGCCTGGTCCTCGGGGTGCAGGACATGTCCACAGCCGACGGTGGACTCGCCGTACTCTGGGGGGACACCGGAACCGCCGACCACCGGTGGGTGACGGTGCCCGACGGCAGCGCGGTCCGGTTCCGCAACGTCAACAGCGGCAAGGTGCTGGGCGTCCAGGACATGTCCACAGCCGACGACGCCCGGGTCCTCCAGTGGTCCGACACCGGCACGGCCGACCACCGGTGGACCCTGCTGGACAACGGCGACGGCACCCACCGGATCCGCAACGTGCACAGCGGGAAGCTGCTCGGGGTGCTCGGTGCCAGCACCGCCTGGGGGGCCCAGGCCGTCCAGACCTCCGACGACGGCAGCCCCGACAACCGGTGGCGGCTGGTCCGCCTCACCTGAGCCGGTGGGCGGGTCAGGTGCGGGGGCGCAGGACGTAGCCGGTGTAGCCGTAGTCCCGGCCGTGGGCCGCCCGCAGGTCGATCTCCTCCCCGACGACGGCGAGCAGCTCCGCCGGTGTCCCCTCCCGGCGGAGCTGGTCGATCCGGTCGGCCAGGGGGCCGTAGTAGTCGTCCCAGTCCGAGTCGGGCAGGAGGTAGCTGGCGCAGACGGTCCACCCGGCCCGCTGGGCGGCCTCGACGTTCCCGGCGGTGCTGCGCATCGCGGGGTATCCGGCCGTCCAGAACTCCCTGGCCGCCGGGGCCGGGTCCGGGGTCGTCCACTCCGCCTCGGTCAGGACCAGGACCCCGGTCGGGGTGAGCAGGGGCCGCCAGGCGGTCAGGGCGGCGTCGAACCCCATGACGTACGCGGAGCCCTCGGCCCAGAGCAGGTCGACGGAGCCGGGGGCGACCGGCAGCTGCGCCATCGAGGCGTTCACCGTGGTGACCCGGTCGGCGACCCCGGCCTGCCGAGCCCGCTCGGTGAGCGCCTCAAGGAAGGGGCCGTGCAGGTCGACCCCGGTGACCCGGCCGCCGGTGAGCTGGGCCAGGAGCACCGTGGCAGGGCCGGTGCCGCAGCCCACGTCGAGAACCGTGGGGGCCTCGGGGAGGGCGCCGGCGAGCCGCAGGAGGAGACGAGTGGTCTCCTCGGAACCGGGCGCCTCACGGGGCAGGTCGCGGTGGGCTCGCCAGAACACCTCGGTCAGCTCGGTCACGGCCGTCAGGCTGGCACGGCTCCCCGCCGAGGCGCAACGCGGTTCCTCGGCCGGTCGCCGGCCGGCTCGATCGGATCGGGCCGGAATCCACGGGAACCAGGTCGCAGAGGCATCCGACCAGAACTGTGTGAGGAGCCGCGGCGACGTCGCGGCACCGCCCCCCCCTGAAAGGTCGTCCCACCATGAGCCAGTCACGTCGCCGAGTCGCCCGGGTCGGCGCGGTCGGAGTCTTCGTCGCCGCGTCGATCGCCCTGGCCGCGGCCCCCGCCGCCGCCCACGTCGGGGTCACCCCCTCGGTCACCACCGCGAACGCCTACACGGTGCTGACGTTCGGGGTGCCACACGGCTGCGACGCCTCAGCCACCACCAAGGTCTCCATCAAGATGCCCGACCAGATCGTCTCGGTCACCCCGACCGTGAACCCGAACTGGACCGTGGAGAAGGTCACAACGGCCCTGACCCCGCCGGTCACGGACAGTCACGGCAACGAGATCACCCAGCGGGTCTCCGAGGTGGTCTACACCGCGAAGACCCCCCTGCCGAGCGACCTGCGGGACAGCTTCGAGCTGTCCCTGAAGCTGCCGGACGCCGCCGGTGAGACTCTGGTCTTCCCCACCGTGCAGACCTGCGAGCAGGGTGAGGCCGCCTGGGTGGAGGTCGCCGCAGAAGGCCAGGACGCCGACGCCCTGGACTACCCGGCACCGAAGTTCACCCTGACCGCGCCGGCCGAGAACGCCGACGGTGCGGTGCAGCCCGCCGCCCAGCAGGTGAGCCAGAACTCCGACGAGTCCGGCAGCGGCGGTACCGGGGTGGTCGGTTGGATCGCCCTGGTCCTCGGCGCCCTGGGCCTGGTGTCGGGCGGGTTGGCGCTGGCGCGTACCCGCAAGGCTGCCTGACGCCGCCGATGGCGCAGGTGAGGTCGCGCAGCGTCGCGGCGGCGCGCTCCGGGTCGGGCCGGTGGGCGCGGTGGATGGTGTCCGCCGTGCTCGCCGGCCTGCTCGGCCTGCTGGCCGCCCTCCTTCCGGCGGTACCGGCCGCCGCCCACGCCGTCCTGCTGGGCACCGACCCGACCGACGGTGCGGTGCTGGCCACCACCCCGGAGCAGGTCACCCTGACCTTCAACGAGCCGGTGTCGGTACGCCCGGGCGGGGTCCGGCTGCTCGACGCCGCCGGTAACGAGGTCTCCGCCGACGCCCGATCAGTGGACACGACGGTGGTGCTCGGTGTGCCGCCGGACCTGGCCGAGGGCACCTACATCGTGACCTTCCGGGTCATCTCGGCCGACAGCCACCCGGTCTCCGGGGGCCTGAGCTTCGCCGTCGGGGCCCCGAGCGACAGCGCTGTGGTGCCGGTGCCGGAGAGCCGGCCGACCCTCGCCCTGGACGTCACCCGGCAGGTCGCTGAGGGGGTCTCCTACCTCGGCCTGCTGGTCAGCGCGGGGCTGGTGGTCTTCCTGCTGGTCCTGTTGCACGGCGAGGCGCCCCGGCTGCGGCGGCGACTGCTGCGGATCGCCGGGGTCGCCGGGGGCGTGACCCTGCTGGCCCGACTGCTCCTGGTGCCGACGGTCCCGGCCTGGCAGGACGGCCGGGATCTGGGCGGCCTGGTCGACGGTGCCCTGTGGCGGGCCGGCCTCACCTCGGAGGAGGCCCTCAGTTCACTGCTGGTGGTCCTCGGACTGGCCGTCGCCCTGGGGGCCGCTGCCACCGGGCGGGCGGTGCTGACCGCCCCGGCCTTCGCCGGGGTGGCGCTCGCCTGGGGAGCGGTCGCCCTGGTCGGGCACACCCGCACCTACGGGCCGGAATGGCTGGTCGTGGCGGCCGACATCCTGCACGTGGCCACGGCAGGGGTGTGGCTGGGCGGGCTGGTGGCGCTCAGCTGGGCCCTGGCCCGCTCGGCCGACCTGCCGGCCGGGGCGGCGGCGCGTACCGTGTCGGCCTTCTCCCGGGCCGCCGCCGTGCTGGTCGCCCTCCTCGGTGTCGCCGGCGTGCTGCTGGGGTGGCGCATCCTCGGCTCGGTGGAGGCGCTGACCGGCACCGCGTACGGAGTGGCCCTGCTCGCCAAGGTCGGCCTGACCCTGGTCGTGCTGGCCCTCGCCGCGCACAACCGGTTCCGGCTGGTGCCCCGGGTGTCGGCGACCGAGAGCGAGGGGGACGACTCGGCGGCGTGGCGACTGCTGCGGCGCGGTGTCCGCTTCGAGGCGGGGCTGCTCGTCGCAGTCGCCGCCACCACCGGGTTCCTGGTCACCCAGAGCCCGGTCGTCGAGCCGACCGGGCGGCCCGGGGCGTCGACCACCACCGAGACCGGCCCGCTGGCGGTCGAGGCACCCCTGGGGCAGGGACGGGTCCTGGCCCGGTTCACCCCGGGCCGGACCGGAGTGAACGCGATGGAGCTGGAACTTCTCGACGCCGCCGGTCAGCCGGTGGTCCCGGTCGCCGAACCCCGGCTGACGGTGACGTTACCGGCGATGCAGGTGGGTCCGTTGGAGCGGTCCCTGGCCAACACCGGTCCGGGCCGGTACGAGGCCTCGGTCGACCTGCCCCTCGCCGGGTCCTGGGTGGTGCAGGTGAGCGTACGGACGTCGAAGTACGACAATCCGGTGGCCAGGTTCGAGGTGGAGATCCGATGAGTACGGTCCGGTGGCTCAGGGCGGTGGGTGCGGCGGCGGCCGGAGTGCTCGCCTGTCTGGTGGTGGGGGCCGGTCCGGCCGCCGCCCACGTCGAGGTGACCGGGGCGCAGCCCAACGGCGACGGCTCCGCCACGTTGACCTTCGCCTTCGACCACAGTTGTGACGGGTCGCCCACCACCGAGCTGGTGGTGGCCCTGCCGGAGGGGGTGACGGCGACCGACACCGTCGCCCCTTCGGGCTGGTCGGGGTCGGTCACCGGCAACCGGGTCACCTTCGTCGGGCCGGGTCTGGAGACCGCCGAGGTGGGGGTGACCGCCCGCCTCGTTGGTCGGCCGGGTGACACCCTGCAGTTCCCGGTGCTGCAACGCTGCGCCGACGGCGGCTCGTACGACTGGATCGACCTGACGGGCGACAGTGACCACCCGGCACCCCGGTTGGTGGCCACCGCCGCCGTCCTGGCCGCCGCGGCGGAGCCGGAGGGGGTCTCCGCCGCGGACGGTGCGAGCCCGGGGCAGGGTGACGGGGCCTCGCTGGGACAGGCCCTGTCCGTGCTCGCCGGGTTCGTCCTCCTCGCGGCGGGTGGTGGGTTCGTGCTCACCCGCCACCGGCTGCGACGCGCCCCCTGACGGGGACCCGGGGTGTCCCTGCGACGGGCACCCCGGGCAGTCGTCGGAGGCCGGGGACCCCTAGCCGGAAGCCAGCGAGACTATCGATCCCAGATACTGACAGACACCCCCGCTCACATCTGGGCGCCCGAGATCCACTTCATGGACGGCAAGTGGTACGTCTACTTCGCCGCCGGGCGCAGCGACGACATCTGGCGGATCCGGATGTACGTCCTGGAGACCACCGCCGCCAATCCGCTGACCGATCCTGGACCGAACGCGGCCGGATCACCATCCCCTGGGACACCTTCAGCCTGGACGCCTCCACCTTCGTCGCCAACGGGGTCCGGTACCTGACCTGGGCCCAGCAGGAACCCGGGATCGCCACCAACACCAACGTCTACCTCGCCCGGATGGGAGCCAACCCCTGGCAGATCACCGGGACGGTGGCCCGGCTGGCGATACCGACACTGGACTGGGAGACCCGGGGGTTCAAGGTGGCCGAGGGCCCGTCCACCACGTACCCCACCGCCCGCCGACCACCACTCCGCCGACGACTCCCCCACCGACCACCGGCGGGTGCCGGGTCAGCTACACCGGCGACCCGGCCAAACCCGGCTCCTTCACCCGCAACGGAACACCCTGCGGCACCTCGTAGGCGACACCGGCCACCCGGCATGCCGGGTGGCCGGACCGACGAGTGCGCCGCTACCGCGACCTGTCCGGCGGGGTCCTCACCGGGACGCCTTGCGGACCCCCGGCAGTTCGCCCCGCAGGGCCATCTCCCGGAATCGGACCCGGGACAGCCCGAACCGGGTGAGGATCCCCCGTGGACGGCCGTCGACGAGGTCCCGGCTGCGCAGGCGCACCGGGCTGGAGTCGCGGGGCAGGCGGGCCAGCCGACCCACTGCCGCCGCCCGTACGGTCGGGTCGGTGTCCGGATGGGCGACGGCCCGCTTCAGCTCGGCGCGGTGGTCGGCGTACCGGGTGACGAGGGCGGCCCGACGGGCCTGCCGGTTGACCAGGCTCGTACGCGCCACCTCAGCGCACCTCGCGGAACTCGACGTGCCGCCGGACGATCGGGTCGTACCGACGCAGGGTCAGCCGGTCAGGGTCGTTGCGACGGTTCTTGCGGGTGACGTAGGTGTATCCGGTGCCGGCGGTGCTGCGGAGGCGGACGATCGGCCGCAGTTCGGTCTGCCGGGCCATCAGATCCGCACCCCCCGCGCGCGCATTTGCGCGACGACCGACTCGATGCCCCTGCGGTCCACGGTCTTCAGGGCCTTCGCGGTCAGGGTCAGGCGCACCCAGCGCCGTTCGGTGGGCAGCCAGAAGCGGTGGCTCTGCACGTTGGGGTTCCACCGACGGCGGGTCCGCCGGTGCGAGTGGGACACGGCGTTGCCGAAGCTCGGCTCCGCCCCGGTGACGTCACAGCGTCGGGACACGGGTCACTCCTTCGATCAGCTCATCGTAACGACAATCATTTTCATTCTTACCCTCGCCCCCGCGCCACCCACACCCGGGGGGCTGTCGCCGCACGTCAGGGATGTGCTTAGAATGAAAATCGTTTCCAACAAGCGTCGAGAGGACTGTGATGACGACGTCTCCGCTCGCCCCGGCCGACGCCCGGACCCCGGCGGCCGACACCCGCCCGTCGCTGACCGTGCTCAGCGGCTTCTGGCCGGCAGCGACGCATGCCGTCGCCCGAGGACTGCTGGCGGCGGACCCGTCACTCGTGCTGGTCCGACACGACCTCACCGGCCTCGGCGACGGCACCGTGCAGCGAATCGTGCGCGACGGCGCGGGCCTGATCGAGGACGAGCGGGTCGACCTGGACCACGGGTGCGTGTCCTGCACCCTCCGCGAGGACGTCCTGCCCGCCCTCGCCCGGCTGGCCCGCACCCGGCCCGACCGGGACCTGCTGTTGATGTTGCCCGAGGTGGTCGAGCCCGAGGCCGTCGCCGCCGTGTGCGCCCACTGCCCCGTCGACGGCGCCCCGATCACCGACCTGCTGTCCGTCGACTCCTACGTCACAGTCGTCGACGCCGAGCACCTGCTCGACGGCCTGGCCAGCACCGACGACCTGTCGACCCTCGGCATCCAGACCGCCGCCGACGACGACCGAGGACTCGCCGACGTCATCGTCCGACAGATCGAGTACGCCGACACCCTCGTCCTGTGGGGGCAGTCCCGCGACGGCGCGTACGACACCACCCGGCTGTCGGTCCTGTTGCACCGGATGACGCCCTGGGCCACCCAGGTACGCCTCGACGGCGACCTGGTCGACGCCGACGCCCTGACCCGGGCCCTGCGTGGCACCCGTCGACACCGACCCGACACCCCCGGCGTACTGGCCCGGGGACTGGAGGGGCACCTGCTCGGCGTCCACGAGCCGCACCCCGACTGCGGGGTGGTCTCGGTGGTGTTCCGGGCCCGCCGCCCGTTCCACCCCCGACGGCTGCACGACGTGCTCGAAGAGGTGAACGCCGAGGTCGTCCGCTCCCGTGGCCACCTCTGGCTGGCCAGCCAACCGGACACCGTCGTCGCCTGGGACTTCGCCGGAGGCGGACTGGGCCTCGGCTGCCTCGGCCGGTGGCTCGCCGCCCTCCCGGACGGGCACCGGGCGCGGGCCTCCGACCACCGTCGACTCGCCGCCGCGCTGGCCTGGGATCCCTACTACGAGGACCGTCACCAGCACCTCGTCTTCGTCGGCGTGGACCTCGACCCCGCCGAGGTGCACCGCACCCTCGCCGACTGCCTGCTCACCGACGCCGAACTCGCCGACGGCGAGGCGACCTGGCGCACCTACGAGGACCCGTTCGACGGCTGCTTCCCCCTCGCCGACCTGCAGTCATGATCGCGGGTGTGGTCGTCGGCGGCCGGACCGTCGACGACCACACCCGGGTCGGCACCTCCTCGCACCACGCCCGAACCGGTGGGACCTCCGGTCCGGACGGCAGATCAGGTCAGGGCCGCTGCCTGCGCAGGCCGACGATCTGCAACACGGCGAAGAGCCCGACCACGGCGGCCTGCATGACCATCCACACCCGGGCGATGGTCGACGCGCCGTCGAGTCCGACCGCCGCGGCGACCAGGCTGGCCACCACCCACACGGCGTTGACCACCACCACCGCCGTCGCGCCGGCGCTGCTGACCACCGGCCGGGTGCCGACCACCCAGACCGCCGCGGCGAACACGATCAGGAAGATCCCGATCCCACGAAGCAGCCCGGTGGACATGTCGAAGAGGTCACCGAGCAGGGGCGCGGCCACGAGGTACGCGAGGCCGTTGAGCCCGGTGACGACGGCGTCGAGCTTCAACGCCAACCGGAGGAACTTCTCGGAGCTGTCTGCGAGCGTGCCACGACTCATGGCTGCGGCTTGTTCAGTCATGCCTCGACATTGGCAGGACGACCTATGCCCTGTCGATTACCTGGGAGATAAAGGAATCGCTGGAAAAATGGGAGGTGAAGAACCGTTCTCACCCGTCTACGCCATTTGGCGAGAAACCGTTCTCCGACTTCTCAGTTCTCGGGCCGTAGCCTCGTCGGCCGGGTAGAATGACTCGATCGACAGCTCGGAAATGGTCACGTCCAACGGCGTTCCGAAGGTCGCCACCGTGGTGAAGAGATTGAGCACCCGGCCCTCCCGTCGCACTCGGGCCGGCACCACGATGCTGTTCGCGGCCGGGCCGGCGGCATGGGACTCGCCACCCGGATAACCGCGCAGTTCCTCCTCCAGCACCGCCAACTCCGGGTCACCACTGAATTCGACCTGCCGCCCCAGTCGGTGCAGCAGGTGCGCCCTCCACTCGCCGAGGTTCACGATGTGCGGGGCCAACCCCTCCGGATGCAGGCTCGCCCGCAGGACGTTCGCCGGGGGGACGAGCAGCCAGGGGGCCACCAGGTCGGTGAGGACCGAGAGGCTCTCGTTGGCGTCGACGAGGTTCCAGGCCCGGTCCACCACCACCGCGGGGTACGGCTCGTGCCCGTTGAGCACCTGGCGGATGGCGGACCGGACGGCGGTCATCGGCGGGGCGTCGAGCGAGTTCTCCGGGTAGACCGGGGCGTAACCGGCGGCCAGCAGCAGCCTGTTGCGTTCCCGTAGGGCCAGGTCGAGACGGTCGGCCAACTGCAACACCATCTCCCGGCTCGGTGTCGACCGACCGGTCTCCAGGAAGCTGAGGTGCCGGGTCGAGATGTCGGCCCTGATGGAGAGTTCGAGCTGGCTGAGTCGTCGCCGTCGGCGCCAGTCCCGCAGCATCTCCCCGACGGCAGGTTTCGTAACGGTGACGGTCATCAGCTCATCGTGCGTGACCGACTTCCTACTGTCCATTACCTCAGAGGTAGCAGCTCTACCGAACGCGCGGGTCTTGTTCTCGATACAGGTAGGTGACCGCCACGGCGCAGACCGGCTCCGGAACCCCGTCCCGCTCGACGTGCACCCGGTGGACCGCCTCCCAGTAACCCCGGGGCCGGGCCCGCGCCGACACCACCTCCACCCGCCCCCGGACCCGGGCGCCCACCGGCACCGGAGCGGCGAAACGCACCCGCTCCACCCCCTTGTTGAGCACGTGGTCGACACCGTCGACGGCGAGCACCTCGTCGACCATCGACGGCACCATCGCCACCAGGTGCAGACCGTGCACGACAGGGGCCCCGAACGGCCCGTCGGCAGCCCGTACGGCGTCCAGGTGGATCCACTGCCGGTCCCCGGTCACCTCGGCGAACCCGGACACCGCCGCCGGACCCACCTCGCGCCACGCCGTCGCCCCCAGCTCCGTACCCTCCAGGTCAGGCAGGGCGTCGGGGCCGGAGAGCCGGCGCATCAGGACACCACCGTCGAGCCGTCGCGCTCCGTACGCCGCGGCGAGCCGGTGTCGGCCTCCCGGGGTACGGCGGCGGCCACCGCGTGCACTCCCCCGTCGACGTGGAGGACCTCTCCGGTGACCGCCGGGAGCCAGTCCGACCAGAGGGCACACACGGCCCGCCCCACCGGCGTCGCGTCCACCGAGTCCCACGGCAGCGGGGACCGGCGGGTCCACGTCTCGTGCAGGACGTCGAAGGAGTCGATCGCGGTGGCGGCCACCGTCCGCAGCGGGCCGGCGGCCACCAGGTTGACCCGGGTGCCCTGCGGACCGAGGGCGTGGGCGAGGTACCGGCAGCAGCTCTCCAGCCCGGCCTTCGCCACCCCCATCCAGTCGTACCCCGGCCAGGCCTGCCCCGCGTCGAAGTCGAGTCCCACCACCGAACCGCCGCCCGCCGTGGCCAGCAACGGGGCGCAGGCGCGGGTGAGCGCCGGAAACGAGTACGTCGACACCTGCATCACCCGGGCGACGTCCTCCCACGAGGTGTGCAGGAAGCCGCCGTCCAACGCGGTGGGAGGCGCGAACGCGGCGGCGTGCAGCAGACCGTCGAGGGCACCCCATCTCGCGTCCAGGGCGTCGGCGACGGCTGCCAGTTGATCGGGTCGGGTGAGGTCGAGTTCCCAGACCTCACAGGGGTACGGCAGGTCCTCGGCGACCCGGCGGGTGATGGGAAGTGCCCGGCCGAAACTGGTCAGAATCACCTCCGCGCCCTCCTGTTGGGCCAGTTGCGCGGCGGCGTACGCGATGGAGCGTTTCGTCAGCACACCGGTGATCAGTAGCTTTTTCCCGGCCAGCAACACGGCGGCTCCCGTCGGTCGAATGGTGAGCGGGGATCTGATCCATCGAAGGCCCGCATCACGGTGCCAGCACATCCTGACGACCGGATGACAAGGCGCTGATTGACCGGGGCCGACGTATTACCTGTCGCGTAATGGACGGTGCGCCGATCGAGGTGCGAATCTCCACGGGCCACCTGCACCACGACGTGGTTGCCGTAAACCGAGAAGGAGACAGTCATGAGTGACCTCGCCAATACCGTCGAGCGCTACCTTGAGATCTGGAACGAGACGGACGCCACCCGGCGGGCCGAGAAGATCCGCGAGGTGTTCACCGAGGACGCGACGTACACCGACCCGCTGGGTGACGTCAGCGGACACGAGGCGATCAATGCGCTGATCGGTGCGGTCCAGGAGCAGTTCGCCGGCCTGACCTTCAGCCTGGCCGGTGCGGTCGACACCCACCACGACATCGCCCGCTTCACCTGGAACCTCGCCCCGGCCGGTGCGCCGGAGCCTGTCGCCGTCGGCTTCGACGTGGTCAAGGCCGGCGGGGACGGACGGCTCTCCGCTGTCTACGGCTTCCTCGACAAGGTGCCCGCCGCCGCCTGACCCGTGACCGCCGCCCACGGCGGCCGGCACCTCCAGCCCACGGATCCGCACCGACACACCCCCTCGGTGCCGGTGCGGATCCGTGCGCCGACACCGGCGGTGCCCGTACCGACATGGAGGAATGCGGATACCCCGACCTGGAGGAACCAGTGTCCCGCTCCGTGGCGTCACCCCCGCCGGCCACGACCGGCACCACCGTCGGCGACCGGCTCGACCGGCTCCCGATCGTCGCATCGCACCGGACGCTGACCCTGCTGGTCGGCGTCGGACTCTTCTTCGACTACTTCGACAGCAACCTCTCCGGCACCGTCTCCCGGGTGTTGCAGACCGAGTTCGGCATCGGTGGCACGACCCTGATGCTCTTCCTCGCGTCCGGCTTCATCGGCCAGTTCTTCGGCTCGATCCTCCTCGGCCGCTTCTCCGACGTGGTGGGCCGACGCCGGGCGTTCATGGTCAACCTGGCCGTCTACTCGGTCTTCACCCTGCTGGGCGCGTTCTCCCCGAACGCCGCCTGGCTCATCCTGACCCGGTTCCTGGCGGGGGTCGGAATCGGTGCCGAACAGACCCTTGCGGACTGCTACCTGACCGAGGTCCTTCCGGCCCGTCGTCGGGGGCGCTTCATCGCCTGGGCCTACAGCCTCGCGTTCTGCGGGGTGCCGGCGGTCGGGTTCACAGCGCTGTGGCTCGCCCCGCGCGACTTGCTCGGCCTGGCCGGATGGCGCTGGGTGTTCATCATCGGCGCCCTCGGTACGGCCTTCATCTGGATCATGCGACGTCGGCTCGTCGAGTCCCCTCGCTGGCTCGCCGAACAGGGTCGCCAGGTCGAGGCCGACGCGGTGGTGCGCCGGTTCGAACAGGAGGCCGGCATCCAGTCCCCGGCCGTCACCGTGGACGTCCCCGTCACCGTCCGGCGGCCCCGGTACGCGAGCCTGTTCAGTCCCCGCTACTGGCGGCGGACCGTCGCCCTCTGGACGTTCTGTCTGCTGTCGGTGACCGCCTACTACGGCTTCGGGACCCTCGCCCCCCAGGTGCTGGCGGTCAAGGGCTTCGACGTGGTCCAGGGGTTGAGCTTCACGGCCCTGTCGTTCCTCGGATACCCGGTCGGATCACTGCTGTCGGTACCGATCATGGACCGGATGGAACGCCGGACCCTGATCTGCGTCTCGGCGGCGCTGATGGCGTTCAGCGGGCTCTGCTTCGGGTTCGCCGGCTCGGTCACGGTGGTGGTCGTGGCCGGGTTCTCCTACACCCTGATGAGCAACCTGTTCTCCACCGCGTCCCACGTCTACCTGGCCGAGCAGTACCCGACAGCGTTCCGGACCACCGCCGCCGGAGCGGCGTACGCCCTGTCCCGGCTCAGCGCGGCCCTGCTGCCCTTCCTTCTCCTGCCGGTGCTGACCGGGTACGGCGCGAGATGGCTGTTCACGGTCATCGCGGGGTGCGTCGCGGTGATGATCGGGGTGGTGCTGATGCTCGGTGCCCGGACCACCGGGACCTCGGCCGACCTGCCCTACGGCGACGACGGGCCGACACGACCCGGCCGGACCTGACCGACGGGCCGGTCGGATCACCCCAGCACCATCTGCGACTGCGTCACCATCCCGATCCGGGTCGGCTCCGTACCGGCCCGGATCGGGCCGTCGTCGGCCTGCTGGTCCAGGAGGGTCTGCACGACGATGACGCTCCGACCGACGTGCACCGGCCGGGCCACCGCCCGCAACACCCCCCGCCGCACCCCGGCGAAGAAGTTCGTCTTCAGCTCGATGGTGGTCGTCATCGCCCCGGGCGGCAGGTTCAGGTACGCGCACACCCCCGCGACGGAGTCGGCGAGCGACACGACGGCCCCGCCGTGCATCACCCCACCCGCCGTGCAGAGGGCGGGCGCCCAGGCCAGCGAGGCGGACACCTCCTCCGGGTCGAGGCGGTCGAACCGCAGGTCGAGCGTGGCGGCGTACGGCATCAGCTCCCGCAGGGCGGCAGCGGTCAGGGACCTGTCGGACATCGTCTTCTCCTGATCGGACGAACTGTCGGGCCCACCGTCGTCGACGGTGGGCCCGACATCGGGTGGCAGGTGCCGAGGGTGTCAGGTGCAGGGGATGTCAGCGACCGTGCGCCGCCTCCAGCCGGTAGAGGTGCCGGACGACGTCGGAGGTCACCGCCAGCGCATGGCTGTCGATGTAGAAGTGGCCGCCAGGGTATTCGCTGTTGCCGAGGTAACGGGGGGTCCGGTCCCGCCACGAGTCCATCGCGTCGGGCTGCTCCATCAGCGGGTCGGCGGCCCCGCCGTACGAGGCGATCGGGCACCGGACAGTGGCCCCGTCGTCGACGTACTGGCTGCACACCGCGAGGTCGGCGCGCAGTGCCGGGACCACGAGGGCCAACATCTGCGGGTTGTCGTAGATCTCGGCGGGGAAGGACCCGAGTTTCTTGATCCATTCCACCATCTCCGGCTCGGGCATCCGGCTCTGCTGCTCGGTCGGCACGAAGAAGCCCCGCGGGGCCCAGCCCGACATGCCCAGCATCAGCGGACCCGGGTCACCTGACGCCTCGATCCGCTGGGTCAGCTGGTACGCCAACTGCGCCCCCATGCAGTGTCCGAAGAATGCGTACGGCCGGTCGTCGAGTTCCCGGACCACCGCCTCGTGCAGGGCGTCCATCAACGGCTCCCACGTGCCGTAGGACGACTCGTCCCGACGGTTGTGCCGCCCGGGCAGGGTGACCGCCTGCGGTGCGACGTCCCCGGGCAGCAGGGTGCCCCAGTCCCGGTAGATGATCGCCCCGCTCCCGGCGTGCGGGAACAGGATCAGCCGGATCCGGGCGTCCGGCGCGGGTTCGGCCGGATGCAGCCAGGACCCGGCCGTGGACGTCGTCTCGATCTGCGTGGTCATGGGGTCTCCTCCCGGTTGGCGCCCGCACCGGCCATCACCGGCTCGTCGGCCACGGCCCGCAGGGCCGGCAACAGCTCGGCCCCGATACGTTCGAGTTGGGACACCGCGTCGAGGGAACCGATCCGGATCACCACGTGCCGGGCACCGGCGCGCAGGTAGCCCCGCAGCCACTGCGCGCAGGTCTGCGCGCTCCCCCACCCGTAGGCCTGGATCTGCATCATCATCTCCAGCGGACGCCCGTAGTAGCGCTGGACGTAGTCCTCCAGCTCCGCCCGCGCAGCCGTCGGATCGTCGTCGAGGGTGAGCGTGGCGTACAGGCCGGGGACGACGGCGTCGGCCGGACGACCGGCCTCGACGCAGAGCCGGGCGATCGTCTCCCGGGCCGCCGCGTAGCTGTCCGCCGACGGCAGGAACGGCAACCAGCCGTCGTACCGGCGGGCCACCCGGCGCAGGACCGCCGGGGTGTCACTGCCGGCCAACCAGAGCGGCGGACCACCGGACCGGTACGGCGAGGGCAGCCGGTCCAGCCCGGCCGCCTGCCAGTGCCGACCTGTGAAGTCGACGGGGGTCCCGGGCGAGCCGCTGCGCCACGCCGTACGCCACAGGTCGGTGATCTCGTCCAGCCGCCCCGCCCGCCCGGCGAACACCGCGTCGACCAGGCCGAACTCGTCCTCCGTCTCGGGCATGGGGAAACCCGAACCGAGACCGAGGGTGAGTCGACCGCCGCAGGCGTGGTCGAGGCTGCTGACCATGCTGGCACCGACGACCGGGTGCCGCAGGGCCGGGGTCAAGGCCGCCGTGCCGAGGGTCACCCGGGTGGTCGCCGTACCGGCCGCGGTGAGCGTGATCAGCGGATCCAGCCGGGGTCGGGCGACGAGCGAGTCGCCGGTCCACACCGAGTCGAAGCCGAGTTCCTCGACCCGGCGGGCGAAGTCGACGAGCGCCGACATGGAGAGGTTTCCGAGGATCACCTGCTCCCGGCTGGGCAGCAGGACACCGAATCGGGGGGCGTCGGACACGTCAGTCTCCCTTCACCGCCGCCGCAGCCACCGGCCGGGCCTGCGCCGCGAGTCGTTCCCGCACGACTCGGCGCAGCACCTTGCCGGACGGATTGCGGGGCAACTCCGTCACGAAGTGGTACTCGACGGGGATCTTGTAGTCGGCGATCCGACCCCGCAGGTAGACCGCCAGCTGCCGGGGTGTCACCGACGCGCCGGGCCGGGACACCAGACAGGCGTGGACCGCCTCACCCCACTCCGGGTGCGTCACCCCCACGACCGCCACGTCGGCGACTGCGGGATGGTCGCCGAGTTCCTTCTCGATCTCGGCCGGGTAGATGTTCTGCCCCGCCACGATGATCGTGTCGTTCATCCGGTCACCGAGGAACAGGTAGCCGTTCTCGTCGAGGTGACCGGCGTCGCCCATGTGCAGCCACTCGCCGACCAGGGTCCGGGCGGTGGCCTCCGGCAGGTTCCAGTAGCCGAGCATCCGGGCGGGCGTCCGTACGCACACCTCGCCGACCTGTCCCGGCGGCAGCGGGCGTCCCGCCCGGTCGACGACCTTGACCTCGGTCCCGGGGCAGGCCCGCCCGGCGGCCCGCAGCAACGGGCTGCCCGGCACGTGGTCCGCCGGAGGCAGGCAGACAGCGACGCTGCCGGTCTCGGTGCTGGCGTAGATCTGGGCGAACTCGCAGGCGAAGACCGCCAGGCACCGCTGCAGCAGGCCGGTGGAGATGGGCGCGGCGCCGTAGGCCACCTTGCGCATCGAGGTGAAGGTGTCCGGGCCGACACCCCGCTCGTCGAGCATCATCGCCAGCATCGCCGGGGCGACGAAGGTCGTGGTGACCCGGTGCCTGACGATGAGGCGTACGGCGTCCTGCGGCAGGTACATCCGCATCACCACGTTCGTCGCACCGGCGTTGAAGCCGTGCATGAACCACCCGATGCCCGCGATCCCCAACCCGGGCAGCGAGATCAGGTTGACGTCGTCGGACCGCCAGTCGAGCCAGCCCACCCCCGCCTCGCCCATCGCCGCCGGCAACGTGAAGAAGCTCCGGTGGGCCAGGACCACCCCCTTGGGCCTGCCTGTCGTACCGCTGGTGTAGATCTGCACGACGGCGTCGTGCGGCCCGCACCGGTGCTCGGGCGTGTCCTCGGTCGCCCCGGCCCGCCAGGACCGCAGACCCGCCCCCGGGTCACGGGGGTCCGCACCGTCCAACGTGACGACGACCGCCAGGTCCGGCAGTCCGGCCCGGACCCGGTCGAGCACCGGTTGGAACTCGCGCTCTGCGAAGACCAGCCGGGCACCCGAGTCCCGCAGGACGTGGTCGACCTCCCCGGCGGTCAGCCGCCAGTTCACCGGCACCAGGACGGCACCGATCTTGGCGCAGGCGAGCACAGTCGAGTAGTAGTACTCCGACTCGCGGCCCAGGTACGCCACCCGGGTCCCGGCGACGACACCGGCGGTGCGCAGCGCCTGGGCCGTACGGTTGCTGCACCGGTGCAGCTCGGCGTAGGTGATGCTGCGGTCCTGGCAGTGCACGGCGACGTGGTCGCCACGGTGCAGGGCGTGGGCCTCGGCCCGGGCCGCCAGCGTCCAGTCCTCGGGTAGTGTCACTGCTCCTCCGGAGGGTGTGCGGTCGCGCGGACGTGCTCGGCGGTGAACCGACGGACGAGGAACTGGGCGAGCTGCTCGGGTGACGGGTGGTCGAAGGTGAGCGACGCCGGTAGGGCGACCCGCAGGTCGGTCTCCAACCCGCTCTTGAGCTCGACCCCCATCAGGGAGTCCAGTCCGAGGGAGAGGAACTCGACGCCGGGGTCGAGGTCGTCCGGCGACTCCAGGTGCAGGGCCCGGGCCACCCGTTCCCGGACCGCCGCCCGGATCAGCGCGAGCCGGTCGGCATCCGGGGCGAGCAGGAGCTGGTGCAGCCCCGAGCCGGCCGTCTCCTGGGCACCGGGATCGACGAGGCGGTCGTAGAGGGCGTTCCCGCTCGGCTGCGCGGCGGCGATCCGGTCCCAGTCGAAACCGCCGACCACCCGGTGGTCGGCGGGCCCGGCCCACAACCGGGTCAGGGTGGCCAGCGCCCGCATCGGGGAGAAGAAACGGATGCCGCTGCGGTCGATCTCCCGGCTCAACTGCTCGTCGAGGCGCGCGGACATGCCGACCTGGGCCCAGGCACCCCAGTTGACGCTCAGCCCGGGTAGCCCCTGCCGGGCCCGCCACCGGGCGAGCGCGTCGAGGTAGGCGCTCGCCCCGGCGTAGTGGGCCTGGGTCGCGCCGCCGACCACAGCGGCGATCGACGAGTACAGCACGAACAGGTCGTGCTCGGGGAAGGCCCGGCTCGCCTCGTGCAGCAGCCAACCGCCGTACACCTTCGGGCCGAACTGTTCGTCGATCGCCGCCCAGTCGAGCTTCGCGACGAGTTCCTTGCCGATCGCACCGGCGGCGTGGACGAAACCGCCGACGCCCCGCCCCCCGGTCCGCAGGTGCTCGACGAGTCGGGCGACGTCGGCCGGGTCGGCCACGTCGGCGGCGAACAACTCCACCTCGGCGCGGCGGCGCAGCTGGTCGAGGACCTCCTGGGCCTCCGGGACGGCCCGACCGGACCGGCTGACCAACACCAGGTGCCGGGCGCCCAGGTCGACGAGTCTGCGGGCGGTCACCAGGCCCAGACCGCCGAGGCCGCCGGTGACCACGTAGGTCCGGTCCGGCCACACCCGCCGCGCAGCGTCCGGGTCGGCTGTCGCCGGGCCGGGCGCGACGTCGTCGTCGAGGCGGATCAGCACGGTGCCCGGGGCGGCGCCCCGGTCCATCTCGGCCAACGCCTCGGCGGCCTCGGCGAGTCCGTACACTGTGGTCTCGGCGTCGTCGGTGAGTCCGGCCACCGCCGCACCCGGATCGGTGTCGGCGGCCAGGGCGGCGGCGACCGCCCCGGCGGCCCGCGTCAGATGCGCGGTGCCGGGCACCCCGACCGCCGACGCCGCCGGCACCGTGACGACGCGGCACGGTCGACCGGGGTACGCCAGGACGACGGCGTCGCCGGCCGCGAATCCGGCCTCGGCCCCGCCGGTGACCACCACTCCCGCGCAGGCGCTGCCGGTGGCGTCACCGCGTACCGGTCCCACCGCCACGACCCGTACCCGGATCTGGGTCGGCCCGGGCGGGGAGTCGTCGACAGACACCAGTTCCACTACCCGCCCGTCGCGCCGTACCTCGTAGTTGTCCGACCACGGCGGGGTGGACTCACCCGGAAGCAGTCGACGGACGTGCCGTCGGCCGCCCCGGAAGGCGAGCTGGAACTCGTCAGGGCGTGCCACCGCCCACTCGCGGGCGAGCGCTGCCACGTCGGCCGGGGCGGCGACGTCGACGAGCGTCGGACGGTACTGGGGGTACTCGGTGAGCAGCACCGGCCCGAACCCCCACAGGGTGGCGGCGGTGAGGGCGGCGGCGTCGTCCGACGTCTCCCCGGGCATCTGCTGCGCACCGGAGGTGACCAGCCAGAGCCGTGGTGGCGCGTCCCCCGCGTGGGCCTCCAACGACTGCACGAGCGTCAACAGGCGGCGGTAGTTCTCCTCGGACTCGACGGGAAGCCGCTGCCCCGGCTCGCCGCCCCCACCACGCCAGAACCAGGCGACGTCGGTCACCGACGGGTCCGACAGGCTCCCGGTCGGCTCGTCACCCTCCGGCACCACGGTCACGGTCAGCCCGGTGGGCGCCGACTCCACCACCGTCGCTGCGGTCGACGGGTCCGCGCCCACCACCAGGACGTGCCCGGTGGCGGTCCGGTCGGGGCTGCCGCCGGTCTCCCGCAGCCACTCCACCCGGTGGACGAAGGGACGTCGGTCCTGCGCTGCTGCCAGCCGGACGGACAGCAACTCCGCCACCGGCCGGTCCCCGTCGAGCAGCAGCAGGTCGACCTGCCCGACGTCGCCGGGCTCCGCCGGTGGGCACAGCGACGCCCGCACCTGGACCCGTTCCCCCCGGGGACGCCTGAGCAACCGGACACTGCCGACGGCGACCGGGGTGACCGCCGGCCCGTCCGGGTGGATCACCGTCACCGCCTGGAGGGCACCTTCCAGCACGTCGACCGGGAGGTTCTCGCCGGGCACCGCCCGCCGGTTGACTACCTCGGCGACGACTGTGCCGTCGTGGCGGGCGACCCGGTCCAGCAGCCGCAGGCGCGGCCCCGGTGACAGGCCCGCCGAAGCCAGGTCGAGGTAGCCGGCCTCGTGGTCGCGTTCGTCGTCGGCGGGGACGTCCGCCGGGGGCAGGATCAGGGCGGCGCTCCTGGCCACCGTCCCCGGCACCGTCGCGCCCGGCCCCTGCGGGGTCTCCCACAGGACCGCCGTCGCGCAGGTGGACGCCGACTCACCGGTGCCCGCGCTCACCCGTACCCGGACCGCGTCGGTGCCCACCGGTTCCAGGTGGGTACGCACCGGGGTCGGGTCGTCGGTGAGCCCGAGCGGGGCCTCGAACCGCAGGTCGCGGATGACCCCACCGGTGTGGCCGAACACCTCGTCCTGCACGGCCAGGAGCAGTTCGACGAAGGCCGCCGTGGGCACCACGACGGCCCCGTCGACGAGGTGGTCGCCGATCGGGCTCGGACCCGAGGCGCTGTACTCGGCGACGAACTCCCGGCCGGTGTCGGCCGGCACCTCCCGGCCCAGCAGGGGATGGTGTTCGGCCGACGACGTCGGGGTCCGGGTGCCGGACGAGGTGACCGCCGGGAGCCAGTACCGCTTGCGTTGGAAACGGTAGGTCGGCAGGGACACAGTCCGCCGGGCGCGACCGTCGTGGTAACCGGGCCAGGACACGGCGAGCCCGGCGACGTAGAGCGCCGCCAGGGTGGACATGGTCAGTTCGGCGCTGCGGTCACGTCGGCTGAGGCTCACCGACCAGTGGTGGTCCTGCGCCGTCACGCACTGTCGGGCCAGCGCCGTCAACGTCCCGGACGGGCCGATCTCGATCATGGCGTGCCGGCCCCGACGGGCGACAGCCCGCATGCCGTCGAGGAACGCCACCGGCTCCCCGATGTGCCGCACCCAGTAGTCGGGGTCGGAGATCTCCGCCGGCCGGGCCACCGCGCCGGTGACGTTCGAGACGACGGTGATCGTGGGTTCCCGGAACGTGATCGACGCCAACGCGGCCCGGAAGTCGTCGTACACCTCCCGCATCAGCGGGGAGTGGAAGGCGTGGGAGACCTTCAGCCGGTCCACCCGGATTCCCTGCCCGCCGAGGGCGGCGACGACCTCGTCCAGCTCCTGCACGGCACCGGAGACCACACACTGCCCGGGGGCGTTCACCGCGGCCAACGCCAGGTTCGGCCGGTCGGCCAGGAACGGCTGCACCACGTCCGCGGCGGCCTGGACGGCCGCCATCGCCCCGGGGGCGCTGACCGACTGCATCAACCGACCCCGGGCGGCGACCAGCGTCGCCGCGTCCGCCGGGGAGAACAGCCCGGCGACGGTGGCCGCCACCACCTCACCGATGCTGTGGCCGATGACCACGTTCGGCCGTACCCCCCAGGACATCCACAACCGGGCCAACGCCAGCTCGACGGTGAACAGGGCGGGCTGGGTCAGCCAGGTCTGGTGGATCGCCGACTCCTCGTCGGCCTCGTCGAGCAACAGCGACCGCACCGAGCGCCCGAGCAGGGGGGCGAAGAGGTCGTCGCACTCGTCCACGCAGGCCCGGAACACCGGGAACCGCCGGTAGAGGTCGGCGCCCATCCCGGCGTACTGGGAGCCCTGCCCGCTGAACAGGAAGGCGACCTTACGGATCGGGGTCGGCGCAGACGGTACGGCCTCGACGGCCCCCGCGAGGAACCTGGTCAGCTCACCGTGGTCGCGGACCACCGCCGCCACCCGGTGACTGTGGTGACTGCGCCCGACGGTGCTGGTGTAGCAGAGCGCCTCCACGTCCACGCCGTCGTCGTCGGCGAGGAACCGCCGGTACGCCTCCACCTGGGCGCGCAGCGCGACGGCCCCCTTCGCGGAGAGGGTGAACAGGTGCCCGCCGTCGGTGTCGGGTTCCCGCTCGGCGGGTGGCCCGGCTAGGTGGGCCGGGGCCTGCTCCAGCACCACTGCGGCGATGGTGCCGGCGAAGCCGAAACTGTTGACCACCGCCCGGCGTACCGGGGCGTCCCAGGTCCGACACTCGACGGGCACCTCGATCGGGTAGCTGTCCCACGGGATCCGTCGCGACGGGGAGCGCAGGTTCAGGTGCGGATACACGACGCCGGACCGGAGCTGGAGCAGGGTCTTGATCAGGCCGACGACGCCGGACGCCGGTTCCATGTGGCCGAGGTTGGTCTTCACCGAGCCGACCAGCAACGGTTCCTCGCGGGTGTGCGACCGGGCGAAGACGTCGTTGATGGCACCGAGTTCGATGGGGTCCCCCAGCGGCGTGCCGGTGCCGTGGGCTTCGACGTACTGGATGTCGCCGGGGGCGAGCCCGGCCGCCGCGAGCGCGTTGCGGATGACAAGTTCCTGCGCGGCCCCGTTCGGTACGGTCAGGCCCGCGCTGTCGCCGTCCTGCCCGATCGCGCTGCCCCGGATCACGGCCAGCACCCGGTCGCCGTCGGCCTCGGCCCGGCGCAGTCGCTTGAGGACCAGCACCCCGCAGCCCTCGGCCCGGACGTAGCCGTCGGCGGAGTCGTCGAAGGTCTTGCACTGACCGTCGGGGGCGAGCATCTGCCCGTGGGAGAAGATGACCGGGATCCGGGGATGGTGCAGCGCGTTGACCCCGGCGCAGAGGGCGATGTCGCACTCCCCCCGGCGCAGCCCCTCGGCGGCCAGGTGCAACGCCGCCAGCGAGGACGAGCAGGCGGTGTCCACGCTGATGCTGGGTCCCCGCCACCCCAGGAAGTAGGAGAGCCGCCCGGAGAGCGGGAACATGGTGATCCCGGAGGCCAGGTGCCCGTCCAACTCGGCGTACGGGAGCTCACCGATCTCCAGGGCGTAGTCGATCGAACTGGCACCGACGTAGACGCCGCCGTTACCGCGCCGCAGCGCCGCCGGATCGATGTTCGCCTGCTCCAGCGCCTGCCAGGCCGTCTCCAGCACCATCCGCTGCTGGGGGTCGATGTACTGGGCCTCCTTGGGCGAGATGTTGAAAAATCCCGCGTCGAACCGGTCCACGTGGTCGAGGAACCCCCCGCCGGTGGTGTGGATCTTTCCCCGTTCGCCCGGTTCGGCCGGTGTGAACGCGGCGACGTCCCACCTATCGGTGGGCAGCGGGGAGATGCCGGACCTACCCTCCCGGAGGAACGCGTCGAACTCGTCGAGGGACTCGCAGCCGCCGGGGAACCGCAGACCGACCCCGACGACGGCGATGGGTTCGTGGTGCTGCGCCGACAGGTGGTCGAGCCTGTCGGCGCGCGCGTCGACCAGGTCGGTCATCGGCCGTCCTCCCCTGCGGGGGCGCTACCGGTGAGACGGCTGTCGTCGACCGACCGGACCAGGTAGTTCACCAGCTGCTCGATGGTGGGCTGGCTGAACAGGACCGTCGCGTCGATCTCCACCCCGATCCGGCTCTCCATCCGCCGTCGCAGCTCGATCAGCCGCAGCGACGTCAGCCCGAGGTCGAAGAAGCCGGTCTCCAGGGTGAGGTCCTCGTCGGCGTCCATCTGGAGGGCGGTCCTGAACTCGCTGAGCACCAACTCCTCGATCACCTCCCGCCGCTCGGACAGGGGCATGGACGGCAGGTGCCCGGCCAGGGGCAGGGTTTCGGTCATCTGACTCACCTCTTCGTCGTTCGGCGCTGCTGGCCACGGGTAGGTCCACCGCAGGCCGCGCGGAGGCGGATCGGGTGGGCGGTCGACGGCGGGAGTCCGGGCACCCGACCGGGACCGGAGATCAGGGGGTCGACGTCGTGACCACCGGTCCGCCCCGACGCGCGGGTTCGCTCACCTCGTGCAGGAAGGAGGCGACCTCCTGGTAGGACTCGACCAGCCCGACCTCCCGGTACGGGATGCCCTGGCGGGCGCAGTACCGCTGCACGATGGGACGGCACCGTCCCAGGTTCATCCGGGGCATCGTCGGGAACAGGTGGTGCTCGACCTGGTAGTTGAGCCCGCCGTACAGGAAGTCGACGAGCGTCGACGGGCGGATGTTGCGCGAGGTGAGGACCTGGCGCTCCAGCCAGTCCAGGGACTCGTCGCCGTCGCGGACCTCCATGCCCTTGTGGTTGGGGGCGAAGATCAGTCCGAAGTACACCCCCAGCACCGCGTGCTGCACCGCCACGAAGGCCACGGCCTTGAGCGGGGACAACACCAGGAACACCGCGCCGAGGTAGATCACCATGTTGGCGAGGATCAGCAGTCCCTCCACGACCGGCTGGCGGAGCCGGCTGCGGAACAGCGCGATCAGCGAGGTCCGACGCATCTTGTAGCCCTCGAACACGAGCAGCACGAAGAACAGCACGTGCTGGTGCCGGACCACGAAGCGCTGCCAGCGGGTACGGCTGCCGTACTGGGACATGTCGAAGATCGCGGTACGCCGACCGATGTCCGGGTCGAGGTCGATGTTGTTGGGGAAGCTGTGATGGCGGTTGTGGTGGTTGACCCACCACCCGTAGCTGACACCGTTGATCAGGTTGGCGTGGACCAACCCCATCGCCGTCGCCCACCGACCGCGGAACATCGCCTTGTGCCCGGCGTCGTGCCACATGAAGGCACTCTGGGCGCAGCTCAGTCCCAACCAGGCCGCCACGCCCAGCTGCCACCAGCTGTCGCCGACGAGGAAGAAGGCCACCAGCCCGGCGACGAGCAGACCGGTGTTGAGGGCCAGTCGGGAGTAGTAGCGCCGGGGGGCCAGGTCCAACAGACCCGCTGCCCGGATTTCCTTGGCCAACTCGGCGAAGTGGTTGCCCACGTCCCGGGCCGAGGCCCGGGCCGGATCGACGCCGACGAGGCCACTGCGCGGCGTCACCGGACCCTTGGACAGGGATTGCTTGGCCTGCATTGCTCGGCCTCCTTCATGGACGCGTGCTGGTCAGAGAGTGCGCCGCGCCGCTGATCGGCGCCTGACCGACGCCTGACAGGTGGCGACGGTCGCCGGGCTGTTCGCAAGGGGTCGTACCACCACGTCTGCCGATCGGTGCTCGCGTGGCGGTCATGCCCGGCTCACCAGGACCGCCGCGTTCTGGCCGCCGAAGCCCAGCGACATGCTCACCGCGTGGTCGACCCGGCGTGGCGTGGCCTTGCGGGCGACGTCGACCTCGATCTCCGGGTCGGTCTCGTCGAGGTTCGCCGTCGGTGGGACGAGCCCCTGTTCGACGGCGAGGACGGCGAAGGCCGTCTCGATGCCTCCGGCGGCGCCGAAGAGGTGCCCGGTCACCCCCTTGGTGGAGGTCACCAACGGGTCCGGACCCAGGACCCGACGGAGCATCCGCGACTCCACCAGGTCGTTCATCGGGGTGGCGGTGCCGTGGGCGTTGACGTGGTCGATCTCGTCGGCACCCACCCCGGCCTCGGTCAGGGCGGCGCGCAGGGCCGCCTCGGCACCGCGTCCCTCGGCGTCGGGTGCGGTGACGTGGTGGGCGTCGGCGCTCGCGCCCGCGCCCGAGATCCGGGCCCGCACCCGCGCACCCCGGGCCCGGGCGTCGGCACCCCGTTCGAGGACGAGGAGACCGGCACCCTCACCGGCCACGAACCCGTCCCGGGTGGCGTCGAAGGGCCGGCAGGCGGTGACCGGGTCGGTGCTGCGCCGGGACAACACGCCCATCTGCGCGAACCCGGCCATCACCAGCGGCGTGACCATCGCCTCCGCCCCGCCGGTGACCACCACGTCGCACCTGTCGAGCAGCAGCAGGTCCCGGGCGACGGCGATCGCCGACGCGCCGGAGGCGCACGCGGTGGCGACCACCAGGCTCGGCCCCGTGGCCGCCAACTCGATGGAGACCTGACCGGCCACCATGTTCGGCAGGTGCATGGGCAGCAACAGCGACGAGACCCGACCGGGGCCCTCCTCCAGGAGTACCCGGTGTTCCTGTTCGGCTGTCGCCGGGCCACCGTCGGCGCAGCCGAGGACGACACCGACCCGGGCACCGTCCCAGGTGAGCGGGTCCAGCCCGGCGTCGCGGACCGCCTCCGCCGCGGCCACCACGGCGAACTGGACGAACCGGTCCATCCGTCGGGCCCGGCGCGGTGGCAGCAGCGGCGCCTGCGGCGAGTCCGGCACCCGGCAGGAGATGTCCACCGGGAGCCCCGCGAGCAGCGGATCGTTGCGGGCTGTCGACTCGCCGGCGCAGACCCGCGCCCAGGTCTCCTCGGTGCCGATGCCGGCCGGGGTGACCAGCCCGAGACCGGTGACCGCCACGTCCCCGGACCGCATCAGACCCTCGCGGTCCGGCCCTCGAGCAGCACGACGACCGACCGGATGTCGGACGCCTGCAGCAGTTCGTCGTCGGAGACGGACACGCCGAGCTCCTTCTCGACGGCGAGACTCAGCTCGACGACGTCGAGCGAGTCCAGCTCCAGATCCTTCAGCGTCGCGTCCGGCACCACCTCGGTCGGGTCGAGCTGGAACTTGCGGACCATGACGTCACGCAGTCTGTCGAACATGGCAGTCTCCTCACGGTGTCCGGCGGTCAGCCGACTGGTACTCAGTGGTCACCTGCAGCGGTCGCCGGGGCGGCGACAGTTGCGAGTTCAGGCCAGGTGAGCGTGGTGGCGCCCCAGGTCAGTCCGCCGCCGAAGGCGGCCAACAGGACCCGGTCGCCGGACGCGAGCCGACCCGCTGCGGCCTCCTCGGCCAGCAGCAGTGGGATGGAGGCGGCGGCGGTGTTGCCGACCCGCTCGATGTTCGACGCCTGGCGGTCCGAGTCGATGTCGAGCCGTTCGGCGATGGCGGCGCAGATCCGGGCGTTGGCCTGGTGCGGTACGAAACGGTCCACGTCCTCGCAGCGCCACCCGGCGCGCGCGAGGGCAGCGAGGGCCGCCTCGGTCGTCCGTTCCACAGCGTGCCGGTAGACGTCGCGGCCCTGCATCTGGAAGTAGTGGTCGTCGGGGTCGGCCGGCAGTCCACGGGACCGGTGACCGGAGCCCCCCGCCGGGATCGTGATCAGGTCGCTGAGGTCCCCGTCGCTGCCCAGCACACAGGGGCCGACCGCACCGGGTTCGTCGGCGGTGCCGGCGCGCAGCACCACCGCACCGGCACCGTCGGCGAAGATGACGGCGGTGGTGCGGTCCGCCGGGTTGACGATCGTCGAGAAGGCCTCCGCGCCGACGAGCAGCACCCGGTCGGCAAGGCCGGTGGCGATCTGCCCGGCGGCGGTGGCCAGCCCGTAGAGGAAGCCGGTGCAGACCGCCGACACGTCGTGGGCGGCGACCCCGGCGAGCCCGAGTCGGGCGGCCACCTGGGGTGCGGTCGCCGGGCAGAGGCGCTCCGGCGTCGTGGTGGCGACGATGACGGAGTCGACGTCGGCCCGACCTGCGGACTTCAGTGCCGACGCGCCGGCCTCGACGGCCAGGGCGGCGGTGGCGGTACCCGGATCGACGAGGTGCCGACGGGCGATCCCGGTCCGGCTGCGGATCCACTCGTCGGAGGTGTCGAGCCGACGGGCCAGTTCCTCGTTGCCCACCACCCGGGGCGGCAGGCAGGAACCGACCCCGGCGATCACCGCCGTCCGACCGGCCGCGCCGCTCATGTCAACCCCAGCACGGGCAACGCCTCGGGTACGCCCATGTGGTTCAGACGTACCACCGCCATCTCGTCGGTCCACCGCTCGGCGGCGGCGTACCGCTCCCGGGGGGTGGTGTCCAGCAGCCGCCGGCCCGGCCAGACCTCGTAGTCGTCGAGCAGGTCCCGGTGCCGCTGCATCCCCTCCTGGAACAGCTCCTCCCGGCGCAGCACGTACGCCTCCTCGGGAAGGTCGTCCCAGAGTCGGCGACCCCGACGCAGGATGTCGAGCAGCCGGGGCCGGTACTCGGGGTGGGCGGCGAGGTACCGGCGGAGGATGTCGCTGCCGACGGTGAGGTGCCGGATCTCGTCGATGGACGCCCCCCGGGCGATCTCGCTCGCGGCCGGGTCGAGGCGGTGCCACTTGCGTTCGCTCAGCTCGGCGGCGGGTGCCAGGACCCCCTCGATGACGATCGTGAAGATCGCCACCCCGCCGATGAAGTCACCCTCGTCCCGGACGGTACGCACTGCGAACTCCTCGACCGGTTCGAGGATCTCCTTGGTGTAGTCGGCCGACATCCGCGCCACCTCGTCGACGAGGCCCTCGGCCGGCATGCCGAGTTCGACGAGGTGCCGACGGAAGACCATCGCGTGACGGGCCTCGTCCACCAACTGGGTGGTGTAGAACTCCAGCTCGGGCAGGCCCGGTGCCTGGGCGACGTAGTGCGCCAGGATGCGGGTGGCCTTCTCCTCGGCGATGGACCGGTAGCCGAGTTCCATGACGAGGGCGTCGCGCAGCGCCCCGGGTTCGCGCATGTACGCCGGGGTCCCGGCCTCCGGGGCGTGGCCCGTCTCGGCCCGGCCCCGCAGCGTGCCCTGCGCGACGGCACCGAGCCAGTAGGCGAGGTCGCACTGCTCGGCGGTGAGGCTGAGGTTCATCGCACCGTCGAGCAGGGTGGGGGCCTCGTTCCAGTCCGCCTCCGGCGGAACGGTGCTGGTCATCCGGTTTCTCCTTCGCGGGGCGGGGGTGCGGGGGTCGGGCCCGCCGACGGGTCGGGGGCGGTACGACCGGTGGGGGGTGCGGTGGCCTCCAGGGCGCTGACCGAGGCCATGGAGCCGCCGAAGCTCAACAGTGGTCGACCGTCCCGGGCCACCCCCTCGACCACCTCTGCCAGCAGCAACTCGTGGTCGCCGGCGGTCACGGTGGCCGTCAGCCGACAGCTCAGCCAGGCCAGCGCGTCGGCGATGAGGGGTGCCCCGCTGACCGGGTCGGGTTCCCAGTCGACAAGGTCGAACTGGGCCGGACCCCGAGGGCGGCCGGGGTCGGCGAAGCGCCGGGCCGGCTCCGTCTGCGACGCGGCCAGGACACTGACCGCGAACGTCCGGCTCTCCTTGAGCAGGGCCAGGGACGCCGACCGGTGTTGGAGGCAGATCCCGACCAGCAGAGGTTCCCGGGAGACAGCGCTCAACGAACTCACTGTCACGCCGTGCGGACCCCGCTCGGTGTTCGTGGTCAGGACGGCTACGGCGGATGCGATCCGACGTACCGCCCGGCGGTGCACTGCCGTCCGGGTGCCCGGGAGCGGGGCCGCCGCGTCGGGTCTCTCCGACGCGCCCGGCGGGCGGTCGGCGAGCGCCTCGACGGTGTTCACCGTCCGGAACCGGTGGGCACCGGGACCATCTCCGGCGCCGGGTCTGCGTTGTCGCGCCCGGAGGGGGTGATGGAGGCGATCAGCTTCTGGTACAGGGGGTGCGGGACCGGCTCGAAGGGGAGGCCGAAGGGCTTGAGGAAGTTGCCGAACAGGGCGCGGTCACCGAAGAGGTGGAACGGGATGACGAGCAACGCCCACTCCGGTCCGATGAACCACAACCACAGACCGACCACGGCGGCCTGCGTGATCAGGCTGTGCATGATGTTGTAGAGGACGTAGTAGACCTTCGATATCCGCTTGGTCTTGCTGCGGTGGTAGGCGATGGCGCCGGGGATGTAACCGATCAGGTCGATGTAGAGGAACAGGGCGATGGCCGGTAGCCACCGCACCTCGTCCCAGTGCATGGCGAGCAGGACGGTGCTGACCGCGAAGCCGACGGCGTACTCGGCGCGGTGCAGTCGGAAGGTGGTCGGCGTCTCGAAGGGGTTCTTCTGGTCCATGTCGCTACCTCCAGTCAGCGTGCGGGTGTGGTCGCCGTGACGGCGTCGCCGAGGACACCGTCGGAGAGGCGGACGCCGTCGAACAGTCCGACCACCACCCAGGCGACGGTCTCCCGGATCACCCGCTCGGCGATCGGGTCCAAGATCCCTTCGAGGCTCGGGATGCCGAAGTCGAACTCGGCCTGGAACCGCAGCTCGGTGCCGTCCGGGTGGTCGCCGAGCTGCCAGCTCCCGGTGAAGCTGTCGAAGTCGCCGTCGGTCTGGGTGAAGTCGACGCGCAGCTGGTCGCGGAGGAAGCGTTCCTCCTCCTCCCAGCGCAGCAGGCCGCTGCGGAAGTGCAGCTCCCAGCTCGACCGGCCGACCGGCTCGGGAAGGGTCTGGTGGACCGTCGCCGACTGGACGTGCGGTGCCAGCTCGGGGTACCTGTCGAAACGTACGATCTCGTCGAAGACCGTCAGGGGTGCGGCGGCGGGGATGACGGCGTGCAGGTTCACGGTTCTCATGTCAGTGACTGCCTTCCGGCATGCGGGCGCGCTTGTCCACGAGGTCGCGGGTGGCGCCGTCGATCGATTCGAGGAGGAAGTTGACGTCGGAGTCGGTCAGGATCGCCGGCGGGGTGAAGCGGACGACAGTGCTGCCGTTCATGGAGTGGTTGGCGACCACGCCGTGGTTGAACAGTTCGATGAGCAGTTCCCCGGCGAGGCCGCCCTCGACGAGTTCGATCCCGATGAGCAGCCCCTCGCCCCGGACCTCGACGACCAGGTCGGCGCAGTTGCGCAGGACGATCCGTTCGATCTCCGGCAGGAGTTGTCGGCCCAGGTTCATGGCCCGGGTGACCAGGCGCTCCTCCGTGACGGCCCGGACCGCGCCCTGCACGGCGGCCATCAGCACCGGTGCCCCGGAGAAGGTTCCGGTGTGCAGGTAGGGGTCCTTGTCGAAGGGGGCGAAGACCCGACGGCTGGCCAGGGCTGCGGAGACCGGAAGGACACCCCCGCCGAGGGCCTTGCCGACGAGCAGCACGTCCGGCTCGATCCCGGCCAGGTCGGCGCCCCACCAGTGTCCGAGCCGTCCCATGCCGGTCTGCACCTCGTCGAGGACCAGGAAGGCGTCGTAGCTCCGACAGAGGGCCGCCGCCCGGCGGAGGTAGTCCGGAGGCGGGATGATCACCCCACCCTCGCCCTGGACCGGCTCGACGATGAAGCAGGACTCTCCCGGCCGGGCCGCCAACGCCGCCTCCAGGGCGTCGGCGTCGCCGTACGGGACCCGGGACACGTCGGGCAGCAGCGGCTCGAACGGTCGCCGGTAGACCTCCTTTCCGCTGGCCGACAGGGCACCGAGGGACTTGCCGTGGTACCCCTGTTCGGTGGCGACGATGTGGCGTTTGCCGTGCGCCCGGGCGAGTTTGAGGGCGGTCTCGACCGCCTCGGCACCGGAGACCGCGAAGTGGACCCGGTCCAGTCCCTGTGGGGCGACCGAGACGATCGCCTCGGCGGCCCTGGCCACCGTCGGCTCCAGCAGGATCCGGGTCGCGATCGGGTGCCTGTTGAGCTGTTCGAGTACGGCCTCCATGACGATGGGGTGACGTGCCCCCATGATGAAGACCCCGTACCCGCCGCAGTTGAGGAACCGCTCGCCGTCGCTGGTGGTCAACCAGGCGCCGGAGGACGCGACCTCCATGTGGCTGCCGAACAGCTCGGCCAGGATCGCCCGGCCCTTGCTGAGGTGGGAGCGGTAGAGCCGCAGGACGTGTTGCTCCGTGTCGGCTGCCCCGGACACGCCGGGGGCCGGCCCTTCGGTGGTGATCGTCATTGCTGGGTCCCCCTCGTGGTGGTGGTCAGGACAGCACCAACGGCTGACCGGCGAAGTAGTCGAGCAGTGGTTGGGCGGCGCTCGTCCGCGACGGCGGGTGGAAGACGAGCGGCCGGGCGGCGGAGGCCAGGTAGGCGACGTCGCCGGAGCGGATGAAGGACAGCCCGCCCAGCAACTCGACGGCGAGGTCCACCGCCCGGCCGATCGCCTCCTGGGCGGCGTAGCGGGCGACCAGGACGGCGGCGACGGCCTCGTCGCCGTCGACCCCGTCCAGGACCGCCCGGGCCACGCCCTCCACTGCGGCGATCGCCGACTCCAGGCCGACGGCGACCGCCGCCCGGTCCGTCACGCTGCCCCGGCCGCTGGCCACCACCTGTTCCACCAGGGCGCTCGCCGCCCCGAGATAGACCGAGGTGATCATCATTTCGAACCAGACGAACCCGGAGGTCTGCAGGTCGTCGAGGCGCTGCGGGTCGTCCGGCACGGTCCGGATGATCAGTTCCTCCGGTACGTGCACGTCGGTGAGCCGGACCTCGTCGGTCTCGGCGGCGGGCAGCACGTACGTCGCCCAGAACGGGTCGACCGAGATGCCGGGAGCGTCGGCCGGAATGAGCAGCACCGCCAACGTCGACCCGCCGTCGGGGTCGGGCAGGGCGACGCTGGCGGTCAGCAGGTCCATCGAGGCGGAGAGGCTGCACGGCTTCTTGCTGCCGCTGATCAGGAAGCCGCCGCCGGGTGCCGGACGGGCCGTGACACTCGGCGTCAGGATGTTCGCGTTCGGCTTCCCCTCCGCCCAGCCCGACGCCATCAGCAGCCCCTCCGGGGCGACCCGGTGCAGCAGTGTCGTCTGCGCCGGGGTCAGCCGCCCGGCGGTCTCGGCCAGGGTGAACAGCATCGCCACTGTGAAGTGGTGCATCGTCACCGCCGCGCCGAGGGAGGGGGCGTACGACGAGACGGCGCGGGTCACCCGTACCGCGTCCAGGGCGTTCGCCCCGGCACCACCGTGCGCCGCCGGTACGAGCAGCCCGGCGCCGCCGTGCGCGCGGAACGTCTTGATCGAGGTGCTCTGCGACGACTCGTGCTCGGCCAGCGGTGCGGCGGCCAACGCCGCGCAGAGGCCGGGATGGAGTCTCTCGCAGGTCGCGCGGGCGACGTCGAGGGAGCGCATTGTCGTTACCTCCGGGGGATGCGGAGAGTGGAGTGGGGACCGGAAGTGGTACCGGTCAGTCGCCGAACACGGCGGTGCGGGGGCGGATGCCCCGGGAGATGCTGACCCCCTGCAGGTGGGAGGTCTTGAGGATCGGGTAGTTGGCCTCGCCGAAGGCTCCACCGGTGAGGCCGGTCCCCCCGTGACTGGGCAGGTAGGGCAGGAACCCGATGTGCGAGTCGTTGACCTTCAGCAGACCACCGTTGTTGATCCGGGTGACGAACCGGTCGACGACCTCCGACGAGGTGGCCCACAGCGAGTTGCGCAGCCCGTAGCTGTTGTCGTTGAGGAAGTCGACGAAGCGGTCCAGCAGCAGTTCGTCGTCGGCGGGTTCCGCGACGACCAGCGGGATGAGCGGGAAGAACGTCTCGTGCCGCACGATGTCGAAGCGCCGGGCGTCCCGCAGGCCCTCGACCCGGACCACAGTCGGTTCGAGGAAGACCCCGGTCTCGGAGGGCGTGCCGTCCAGTTCGGTCCGACGGCCACCGCAGACCAGCTCGGCACCGTTGCGCACCGCCTGGTCGAGCAGGCGGAAGAACTTCTCGCTACGGCGTACCGGGGACAGCAGCACCCCGCGTTCCTCCGGGTAGCCCGGACGGACGTTGCCCACCTCCTCGCGGACCAGCCCGATCAGCTCCTCGGCGACAGCGGGGTGGGCGAGCACGTAGTTGGGGACCATGCAGATCTGGCCGGAGCCGTAGAAGCACTCGGCGATCGCCTCGGCGGCGAGCTTGAGGTCGGCGTCGCGCCAGACGACCAGGCCGTCGTTGCCGGCGAGTTCGAGGATGGGTTTCTTGCCCCGGGCCACGCACTCCTGTTCGAAGCGCAGCCCCTCCTCACTGCCGCCGAAGTACAGGATGTCGTCGACGCCCGGGTGCTCCAGCCAGCGGTCCAGCGTCTGCTGCGGTTTGCCGCAGATCACGTTGAGGGTGCCGGGCGGGGCGCCCAGCTCCGCCAGGAGGGGGGCGACCAGCTCCCTGAGGACGTACATGGTGCTCAGGGCGATGCTGCGGGGGGCCCGTACGACGACGGTGTTGCCCGCCATCAGGATGAGGACCGCCAGTGCCGCGCTGGGGGCGGGGGCGTTCTGCGGTGGGTTGATGGCGACCACGCCGTCGGGACACCGCCGGACGATCAGCCTGCGGTCGGCGTGGTCGAACTCGGTGGCCATCTGCTGGCGGTACCAGTCGCAGCTCTCGTCGCTGTAGACCTGCTCCAGGCAGGACAGCTCCCACTCGGCGAGCATCCGGGGGTGCGCCTCGGCCATCAGCAGCGACAGGAGTTCCTCCCGGTGCTCCCGGAGCTTGGCGCGGAATATCGGGCCGAGTCGCATCCGGGTGGCCAGTGGGGTCGCCGCCCATCCCGCCTTCGCCGACACCGCCGCGTCCACCGCCGCGTCGATGTCGGCCAGGGTCGCCACCCCGCACCGGCCGACGACGTACGGGTGGAGGGACTCCGGTGATTCCGGGTTCTGCTCCAGCGTTCTCTTGATGTTCACACTGGTGAAGACATCTTCGAGAAGTGACCGTGCGGTGAGCGTGTACACCCATCCCTCGCCCGCGACGTCCCGGCCGGCGATGTACGACTCGTAGCTGCGCACCTGATCGATGACGGCCTGCGGCCGACCGGCGAGTGACGAGCCGACGGACGGCACCATGTCGACCTCAGAGGCAATAGACACGCGAGTTATCTCCCATCACCGATGTTCAGAGCGGAAACGCCCCCTCCCAAACACACGGAGAATTGTCGCAGCGGCCCCTGACGCGGACCTGACACCCGCCTGACGTTGAATTGATGCCAGCCGATCGATTCAGTCCTTTTGCGGCGGCCCGGTCACCGGTCCTCGGTGAGCGCGGCGTACAACAGCGCGGACAGTTCCCCGGCGGTCGTGTCGGTGAGACCCGCGCCGAAGGAATCGGCCACGGCCACCGTTCCGCCCTGGGCGAGGAACTTCCCCCGGACCAGCTCGCCGTGCCGACGACGGGTGTCCGGACCGGCTGCCCCCAGTGGCACCGACCGCTCCCGGGTGACCGAACGGCCGTCCGCCAGCCGTACCGTGACCCGGGCCGGCGTCGCCTTGGTCGCCTCCCGGAACGTCTCGTCGGAGTCCGCCTCCTCGGCGGCCACCAGGGCGAGTTCGGCCAGCTCCGCTCCGACGAACTGCGACAACCACGGCCGCGCCCGCTCACCGGCCCGCCGTAGCGCCGCACCGAACGGCGCCACCGAGGCGAACAGCTGCCGGGACATCTGCGGGTCGTGCACCAGCCGGACGGTGCGGGCCAGTGCCCACCGGGCCGGATCACGCAACTCCCGGCTGTCGAAGTCCTCCACCCGCAGGTCCCCGGTGAGCAATGCGGTCGCCACCGGATAACCGGTGCCGAGCAGGAGGGCACTGAGCGGGGTGTCCGGACCGGCCTCGTAGCCCTCCGCCAGGCGACCGGCGAAGAGCGTGTAGACGGAGGCGGCGATCTCGACGCCGGCCACCGGCGTCCCGCGCACCTCCCGGTGCAGCTCGACAGCGCAGTCCACCGCCGCGTCGATGCCGGGTCCCCCCGGGCGGAGCTTGAACGACAGCGTGTCGGTGTGCCAGCGGCGTCCCAGTTCCTCGGTCACCAGGTCGGGCAGGGGCACCGTGGCGAAGCGCGCCAGGAAGCCCCGTGGGTGTTCGAGCACGTCAGGCGGACCGGTCAGGCCCGCGGCGGCGGCGTCGCAGGCGTCCATCGCGGCCCGGACCGGGGTCACGACGTGGACCAGCTTGGCGTCGCCTCCGAGGAAGGCGTGCATGGCAGGCCAGGGCGGAGCGGCGAAGGCCAGGCTCATCGCGTTCGCCCACCGCCGGGCCGACGCTCCCTCGCTCGCCAGTCGACCCGCCACCGCACCGGCCAGGTGGGTGTGCAGGGCACTCTGCCCGCGCAACGGACCGAGGGTGGCGGCGGCGGTGATCCGGGCGGCGCACTCGTTGGCCACCACCACGGCGTTCACCAGGCTCCGCCCGTCGGTCCGTCCGGCCAGCGCCCAGGCCAACGGGACGGCGACAGTCGACGGGGCGAGGTGCCCGGCGTAGGCGGTGTCGTCAAGGTTCAACCACGAGCCCAGGGCACCCAGGACCACAGCGCAGCGGCGCGGGTCCGGCTGGTGGATCGGCCCGTACGCCCGCAGCAGGGCAGCGCTCCTGGAGTGCCGCAGCCCGGCCCGGATCGCCGCGATCTGGGCGAGGATCTGACTGGTCGCCAGGGCTCGGACCCGCTCCGGGACGTCGGTGGGTCGCAGGTCGCAGGCCCACTGTGACAACCGGGTCAGCAGGGGACCGTCGGCGGGTGCCGCCGCGTCGGATCTCATGGATGCCTCCGGGACACCGTCAGCCGAGCGTCCGCCCGGCGTGGCAGACGACAGGTAGTCGGCCGGGCAGCACCTCCAGCGTCACGGTGGCGTGCTCACGCGGCAGCAGCTCCCCGTCGTGCTCGAACCAGAACGGCTCCCCGTCCTGCCGGCTCAGGACGATCCGCCGCCCGGTGGCGTAGACGACGCCGGGTCGCCCGAGGTGCGCCGCCCGGCGGGTCAGCTCCGGCACGTCGGCGGCGCGGGTCTCGGCACCGATGACGCAGACGTCGAGGAGACCGTCGTCGAGGATCGACCGGGGAAGGACCTGGTACTGGCCGCCTCGGTACCGGCCGCCACCGACGTTCGCCAGCACCGTCGGGCCCTCGTGGACGAGTACGCCGTCGACCTCCACCCGGCCCGGGTAGGGGCGGTTCGCCTCGGCGGCGCGGGCGAGCGCCTCCCGGTAGCGCGGTCGACCCGTCAGCGGTACGTCCCGGGCGTGGGTCAGGGCCTCGGCGATCAGTCCGGAGCACGCTCCCAGCAGGACGATCTCGTCGGTCTCGACCAGCCGGCACAGGTCGAGCCTGCGGACCTCCGCGGTGACCGGCCCGTTCCACAGTCGGGACAGGGCTGCCGTCACCGCCGTCGGCCAGGCGCAGTCGTTCCAGTGCGCGAGGTAGTTGGAGTTGCCGGTCCCGGCCGGGACGACCATGAGCGCCGGCCCCCGACCCGGGTGCCGGGCCGCCGCGGTGAAGCCTTCGACCACCTCACGCACGGTGCCGTCCCCGCCGACGGCGAAGACGATGCCCGGACCTCCGGTGCTCTGCTCGGCTGCGGCCCGGGCGGCGTCGGTGGCGTCCCCACGGCCCGTGGTCCAGTGCACCCGGACCTCGGGCAGGAACTGCCGGCACCGGGCCACGAGTTCCGTCACCAGTTCCGGTCCGCATGTGCCGGCCGCCGGATTCGCAATTATCAGCCCGGGTGAGTTGCGCATCTCGTCCAGTGACATGACGCCTCTTTTCTCGGGCTTCGCGCTGCGGAGAGGGCAGGATTCGAACGCTGCGTGGGCTAAAAGCCCGACCGAGTTGGACTCGGCCCCCAATAGGCCACTTCGGGTACCTCTCCTCGTCGTCCACTCCGTCCGATCCGCTCGGCCATCGTTGTTCGACGAGATGACTGTGACCCGTCGACCTGACCACTGCCTGACAGCTCGCTGACGACAGTTTTTCGACCCCTAACAACCGCCCCGACTACCCGTAGCATGGGTTCACGGAAGCCAATGCACGCGAAAGCCAGAGTGGACGAGGAGACCGAGGTGACCACGTCACTGACCGCCAACCATCCTGCGTTGGCCGCCATCCACGACTACCCGTTCGCCGACAATCCGAGTTCCTTTCTCGCGGTGAGCGAGGGCAACTCCTACTTCCAACTTCCGGACCACCCCGGACTGATCGTCTACCGACGGACCGGCCGTTTCCTGGTGCAGCTCGGCGGGCCGTTCGCCCCGACCGGGTCGTACCGGGAACTGTTGGAGGCGTTCCGGTCGACGGCGCGGGAGCAGGGTCTGGGCCTGGTCGGCGTCCAGTTGCAGCGCTACGACGCGCAGCTCTACGCCGACGCCGGATTCACAGTCAACCAGGTCGGCGCGTCGTGGGCCCGCAGCCTGCCCGCCTTCTCGCTCGCCGGCACCAAGTTCATGCAGCTACGCAACAAGATCTCCCGGGCGAAGCGAGCCGGACTCGACGTCGTGGAGGTCCACGACGACGCGGTGTTCCCCCGGCTGCGCGAGATCGACAGGCTCTGGTTGCGCGACAAGGGCGAGCAGACCCGAGAGTTGGAATACCTGGTCGGACAGTACGGCGACCGGATGCAGCCCCACCGCCGCATGTTCGTCGGTTTCATCGACGGCGACCCGGTCGGCTACATCTCCTACTCCCCCGTGTACGGCAACCGGCCGGGTTGGATGCACGACCTGAGCCGACGGGTGCCCAGCAGGATCCCGGGGATCATGGAGGCGATCAACGTGGCCGCCGTCGAGACCTTCCGCGCCGAGGAGGTCGCCTGGCTGCACTTCGGTTTCACGCCCTTCACCGGCCTGCACGACGACCACGAGATGCCCGGACACGACGTGGGTTTCCGTCGGTTCATGGAGCTGCTGTGGACGCACGGTGAGGCGGTCTATCCGGCCCAGTCCCAGCTGGCGTACAAGCAGAAGTGGGCGCCCGACCTGTTGTTGCCGGAGTACGTGGCCTTCGACGGCCCGGCGAGCGTCGCCGGCTTCGCCCACGTCTTCCGCGCCTCGAACGCGTTCTGAGCAGACCGGGCGGTCGTCGACCGCCCCGGCCCCGACATCCACGAGGAGTGCGACATGACGGAGGATCACGAGACCCGGGTCGGCCTGGCGTTGCAGCGGGTCGTGGAGCTGTTCGCCGCCGTCTGCGGGGCCCCGGACGACGAGCGGGTGGCCGGCGACGCCGACGTCGCCCTCGCCGACCTCAACCAGCTGCTCCGCGACGGGACGCGGTGACGGGGGCCGTCGGGCGGGCCCCGGCCGTGGTCCGACCCGACTGACCCGCCCGGGCACCGGCACCGCCGCCGTCGGTCACACCGACGGCGGCGAAGGCGCGACCTCCTGTCGGATCGGGGGTCGCGCCCATCTTGTCGACGTCCGGACCGGACCGCCGCCGGCATGACCGGCGGCGGGGTCACAGCGGGCTGTCGCGCAGCGCCAGGTGGTCCTGTCGAGCCTGCAGGTCGGGGTGATGGGCCAGGATGGCCCGCTCGTGGTTGCGCAGCACCGGTGACGGTTCGATACCCAACTCCTCAAGCATCCGGTTGCGCATCCACCGGTAGACCCCCAGCGCGTCAGTCTGTCGACCGCAGCGGTACAGCGCCACCATCAACTGCTCACAGAGTCGCTCGTTGGGTGACTCGGCCCGCACCAGTTCGGTGAGCTCGGGAATGATGGCGGTGTGCAGGCCGACGCGCAGTTCGCTGTCGAAGAGCAGTTGCAGGGCGGCCAGTCGACACTCGTCGAGCCGTACGGCGGCGGCCTGCGCGGCGAGTCCGATGGCAGCGCCACCGAAGGCCGGGCCCTGCCACAGTGCCAACGCCTCCCGCAGACGGTAGGCGGTCTCGGTCGGGTCGGTCTCGGCGGTCAGTCGCGCCTGCGCCAGTGCCCGGGTGAACACCATCGCATCGATCTTCGCGCCGGCCAGCGTCAGCCGGTAACCGCCGGCCTGGGCGATGAGCCGCGTCTCGGCGAAGTCCGGTTCGATGGCCTGAAGCTTGCGGCGCAGTCGACTGACGTGCGCCTGGAGGGCGTTCTCCACCCGGTCCGGCGGGGCGTCGCCCCACAGCTCCGTCACCAACGCCCCGGTCGACAGCATCTGCCCCTCGGCCGACAGCAACGCTGCCAGCAGGGTGCACTGTAGGCCCCGGCGAAAGTAGGCCATTCGCTCTGCGGAACCGACTGCGACTCGCCCCAGAATCCAGAAATTCACCGCTCCCCCATCACGCCGGAATCCACCCGAAAAGTGACATCCAGTTGAGGACGTCACTGGTGTGATCGCGCCGATCAGGTCGCGCACGGGACGGGGATCAGCATGGCTGCCGGAAGGTAGATCCAGACAGTCAGATCCGCTCGGTGAGTCACCTCACCGGGACGCACCACCCAGTTTTCCCATCGCGATCCACGCCGAAGACTACCCAGCGAAAGTTCTACAAGTCAACGACGTCAGTCTATTGCAACAAGATCATGGAAGACACAATCGCCCATGTCGCAATTGTCCTTCGCGGATGCGGAAAAAAGTGCCAGAAAACCCCGAACCCTAAAGCGCGCAGTGGGCACTCACCAACTGTTTTCGCCGCTCAAGCGCGACCTCAGGGCAGGGACCCCCACGAGATCGAACCCCGCACCGACTGTCGCTCTTCGCAGCACGGAGGTCACCCTCCGATGGTCGGAGGCTCGCCGGGCGGCGTGATCTGGGTGTTTGGTGAGCTTAGGTCCCTTCCGGTACGCCGACCCCGCAGAGCGCCGGCCTCCCCGCCCCACCCCCGGCAGGGAACCCACCGATCCGCCGCGAGTCTTACCTTCGACGTAATGGACAGCAGGCCGGCCGCCTTGCAGGATGACACCGACAAGCGTCTTCCACACACGCTCGATCATGCTGCGAAACGAGCAGACGGCACCTGGATCGGACACCATAAACACGCCCGGACCGGAACTGCGTCGCCGGGATGGCCGCATATCGCGCCGGCGTACCTGCGCGGTGGTGTGGACCGCATCAACGCTCCACCAATGTGAGGGGAATTTCTCGTGTCGAGAACCGCGAATCTGGCCTCGACCGGACCGGGTGGCCCGCCGACCGCCGTCGAACCGGACAGTCGTCACCGGTGGATCGTGATGCCCGTGGTCCTCGCGGCGGTCTTCATGGTCGCGCTGGACTTCTTCATCGTGAACGTCGCCATTCCCTCGACCCAACGCGAGCTGAACGCGAGCCCTGCGGCCATCCAATTCATCATCGCCGGCTACTGGCTCTCGCTCGCCGCCGGACTGATCATCTGCGGCCGGCTGGGTGACCTCTACGGACGCCGCCGGATCTTCCTGCTCGGCCTCACCGCGTTCACCGTCGCCTCCGTCGCGTGCGGGCTCGCCCCGACCGCCGAGTTCCTGGTGATCTCCCGGGTGGCCCAGGGGCTGTCGGCCGCCCTCCTGATGCCCCAGGGTCTGGCGATCCTCGGCGTGGTCTACTCCGGTCCCGCCCGGGCACGGGCGTACACCGCGTACGCCCTGACCCTCGGGCTCGCCTCGGTCTGCGGTCAGCTCATCGGCGGGCTGCTGATCGAGGCCGACCTGTTCGGGCTGAGCTGGCGCAACTGCTACCTGGTGAACCTGCCCATCGGGCTGGCCACCATCGCGCTCACGATGCGGTACGTACCGGAGTCCCGGGCGGAGACCCGGACCTCGCTGGACCTCGTCGGCACCGCCCTGATCGCCGCCGGCCTGGTGGCGCTGGTCCTGCCGCTGGTCCTCGGACGCGAACAGGGTTGGCCGCTGTGGACGTGGCTGATGCTGGCCGCCGCGCCCGTCCTGCTCGTCACGTTCGCCCGCCACCAGGCCACCCTGGGCAGACGGGCCGGCGGTCCACTGATCGACATGCGACTCTTCCGCGCCCGCGCGTTCAGCATCGGCCTGCTGGCCACGGTGTTGTTCAACATGCTGATGGGCTCGTTCTTCCTGTTCCTCGCCCTGTACCTGCAGGAGGGGAAGGGCATGACCCCGTTGCAGTCCGGCTTGATCTTCACGCCGATCGCCACGGGCTACTTCCTCGCCTCCCTGCTCTCGGAGCGCATCGCGGCCCGCATCGGTCGCCACGTGCTCACCGTCGGGTCGGTGGTGATGTTCGCGGGGCTGCTGCTGACCCACCTGAGCGTGGCGCGCATCGGCGACGAGGGGGGCCACGCCTCGTTGATCCCCGGCTTCGCCCTCGCCGGCGCGGGCATGGGACTCATCCTCGGCCCGCTGACCAACACGGTCCTGGCCAACCTCGACCCCGAGTACGCCGGAGCTGCCTCCGGGGTGCTGGCCACCTCCCAGCAGGTCGGTGGCGCCGTCGGCGTGGCGATCATCGGCGTCGTCTTCTACGACACCCTCGGTCTCGACCCCCAGCCCGGCGACTACCCGGAGGCCTTCCTCGCCGGAATGGTCTGGGTGACGGTGTTCGCGGTGCTCATCGGGCTGCTCGTCCAACTTCTTCCCCGACACCGGCCGGTCGACTGAGAGGGATCACCACCATGAACAGCGCGGACACCCGCGTCCAGCACGTGCCCGAGGACATCAAGCGGGAGGCGTACCGTCGGTTGGCCCTCAGCGGGCCGGAAGTGCTCGACCCACAGTCGATCGCCGAATCACTGGGCCTTTCCCGGGAGGACGTCCTCGCCCAGTTCCCCAATTCCGCCGCCCTGTTGACAGCACTCGTCATGCGGGCCTACGAAGCCATGGGCGCCAGTGCCGAGAAGGGGGCCGCCGAGGCCCGGAAGAAAGGGCTCGGTTCCCTCGCCGAATGGGAGTCGGCATGCCAGGGTATGCGGGTCTGGGCGCAGGCGAACCCGGCCCAGTTCACCCTCATCTGGGGTCCCCCACGACCCGGATACAGCGCGCCACCGGAATCGGTGGTGGTGGGCGCACGCGCGGCCGTCGTCCTCGTCGACATCCTCCGGCAGGCGACGAAGGCGGGACGGGTCGCCGCAGCCCAGCCGGGTGAACCCGGTACCTCCGCCGGCATGCGGCGCAACGTGCAGAACCTGTCCCGCGGCATGCTGGCGGGCCTCCCGGACGACGTGATCGCCCGGCTGCTCGTCGCCTGGACACAACTGCTCGGCATGATCGGCTTCGCGGTGTACGGACACGTCAACGGATTCGCCGAGGACCCCGACGCCTTCTTCGACCACGCGGCGACGGCGATGGGCAGGTTCGTCGGTCTCCGATAACGACGACGAAAATTCGAAACGCAGTCGGACCGCGTCCGGAGAGAACATCTCTCCGGGCGCGGTCCTCGCGTCTGTCGACGACGTCCTCCGCCCGTCAGCGGGTTGTCAGCGAAGTCGACCACCATTAGTCGCGCAACGGGAACAACGACGCGACGGAGGTAGTCCGGTGACTTTGGACCAGGAAGAGAAGGTCCTGTCGTGGCCGTTTCCGCGAGAGGAGGACGGCACCACGCCTCCCGTCCTGTCCGCCCTGCGTGAAGCGCCGCCGTGTGCGGTGCTGATCCCGGCCGGGGCGACCGCCGAGCGTCGGGCCTGGCTGGTCACCCGCTACCCGGACGTCCGGCAGGCCCTGATGGACGTCCGACTCAGCGCCGACGAACTGCTGCCCGGCGCACCGGTCCGGATCCAGATCCCGCCGGGACAGCGCCCCTCGTCCTTCCTCCGGATGGACGATCCGGAGCACGGCCGGCTCCGGGGGATGATCGCCAGCCAGTTCACCGCCCGCCGGGTGCGCGACATGCGGTCGGCCATCGAAGCCCTCACCGAACGGCTGTTGGACGACCTCGCCGCCCAGCCGCAACCCGCCGACCTGCACGACGCGTTCTCCCGCAAACTCCCCACGATGGTGATCGCGAACCTGCTGGGTGTGCCGGACAAGGACCACGCGTTCTTCGTCGAGAAGACCCGGGTCACCATCTCGCAGGGTGACCCGGAACGGTCGTTCGCCGCCTACCTGGAGATGAGCAACTATCTCGCCGAACTCGCCGAGCGCAAGCAGGCGGACCCACAGGACGACCTGATGAGTCAGCTCGCCGTGGAGCGGCTCAGCACCGGTGAGATCGACCTCGACCAGCTGGTAGGCATCGCGCGGCTGGTCCTCGTCGCCGGCCACGAGACCACCACCAACCAGATCGCCCTGAACATCCTCACCCTCCTCGCCGACGCCGACCTGCGGGCCGAGGTGCTCGCCGACGACGGGAAGCTGATCCCGGCGTTCATCGAGGAGTCGATGAGGTACTGGTCGATCTCCCAGGATGCCATCGTGCGGCTCGTGACCGAGGACCTCGAACTCGGCGGCCGACAGATGCAAGCGGGCGACGCGGTGGTCATCTCCATCCCCGCCGGCAACCACGACCCGGCCGCCTTCCCGGAACCCCACCGCATCGACCTGCGGCGCGACAGTCAGCGGCACCTCCAGTGGGGGGTGGGGACGCACTACTGCCAGGGTGCCCCGCTGGCCCGGGAGGAGATGGTCATCTCGATCCGGCGGCTGTTCGAACGGTTCCCGAACCTGCGCCTCGCCACCACCAACCCCAACGAGCTGTTCCGCCGGGGCACTGTCTTCCACGGTGTCGAGTCACTACCGGTCACCTGGTAGCGGGGCGAGGAGTTTCCGTGCCCTTCATCGACAGCCACGACGGCACCAGGCTCTTCTACTCCGACAGCGGGCAGGGCCGCCCCCTCGTCCTGCTCAGCAGCGCGACGATGGGTCACCAACTGTGGGACCTGCACGTACCCACCCTGACCGAGCAGGGGCGGCGCTGTGTCACGTACGACCGTCGTGGCCACGGCCGCTCCGACTGGCCCTGGCACGGCTACGACTACGACGGCCTGGCCGACGACCTCCACCACCTGGTCGAGGAGCTCGACCTCGACGGGGTGACGCTGGTCGGCAACGCGATGGGCTGCGGTGAGGTGGTGCGGTACCTGTCCCGTCACGGATCGGCCCGGGTGGAGCGGATCGTGCTGGTGGCCACCACCACCCCGATGCTGGCCGTCTCCCCCACCAACCCGGACGGGCTCGACCCAGGGGTGCTGGAGGCCATGCTGACGGGGCTGCGCACGGACCGGCCCGGATACACCGCCCAGATCACCCTGCCCTTCTTCGCCGGTCCCGGAGCGTCCCCCGGCGACCTGCCGATCTCCCAGGAGCTGGCCGGGTGGATGGGACAGCAGTCGTTGAACTCCTCGCTGCGCGCCGCGACGGAGGTGTACCGGACCCTGTTCACCACCGACCTCCGGCCCGACCTGGGAAAGATCGACGTGCCGGCGCTCCTGGTCCACGGTCGTCGGGACCCGGTGGCCCCGATCGCCCTCTGCGCCGAACAGTCGGCCGACGAGATCCGCGACAGTCGGCTCGTGGTGTACGACGACGCCTCCCACGGTCTGGTCGTGACCCACGCCGCACGCCTGGTGCAGGAGCTGCTCGCCGTCACGAGCTGATCGACTACGGTGGCGGGCGTCCGGTGCCGACACCCGCCACCGGATCGACTGTGGACCGTCGCGCCGCCGGTGCGGGTCGACAGGCACCTGCCGGTACGGCGCGGGGCAGCGGGCAGCGGAGGTCACGGCGAGAGCCGTCGCAAGATCAGGACGGCTAGACTTCCGGGCAGGTCGACGCCCCGGGTCAGGGGCCGACGACGGTGAGAACGACGGGCGGCCCCGCCCGACGGACGGGAGGACCCCGATGACCGCAGGCACCACCGTCCACTCCCCCGACGGCACCCCGGTCGTGCTGGGGGAGATCGGTCAGCGGGTCCTGCTGGCCAACTCGCGGGTCCGGGTCTGGGAGGTGGACCTCGCCCCCGGCGAGACCCAGCCGTGGCACCTGCACCACAACCCGTACGTCGTGCTCTGCGTCCAGTCCTCGGACTGCCGGATGGACTGGCTCGACGGCAGTCCGCCCCGCTTCATCACCGAGCAGGTGGGCAACGCCATCTACCGACCGGTCTCCCCGGTGCACATGCTCACCAACCACGGCGACAGCAGGTACCGCAACCGACTGATCGAGGTGCTCGACCTCGGGGAGGAAGCCTCCGGTGCGGCCCTCGAACAGTGGTCCGGCACGCCGACGGTCCCCACCACCGCTGTCACGGTCCTCGACCTCGACGAGGTGACCGTCCGACGTCTCGCCGCCGACCCCGGGGTCGAGCACACCTGGCAGGCCGGTCCGGTCCCGGCCGTCGTCGTCCCCCTCGAAGGAGGACCGGGTGTCGACTCCGCCCCGGACGGCGGGGTGCGCTACCTGAACCCCGGGGAGACGTACGCGGTACGCAACCCGGGCGAGACGCCGTACGAGGTCCAGGTCGTGGAGTTGCGTCACCTGCGATCCCGGTGAGGCGACCCGTACGCGGGTCGGGGCACCCCGACCGGCGTCGATGATCGCGTTGTAGGTTCGGCGGCATGGCGAACCCGGAACCGGACACCCCGCCCGCCCGCAGACTGGTCTGGGCACCCGACGAGGTACGGGTCCGGGTCGATCCACCCCGGATCGGTACGGGACGGCTGGTGACGACGGCGGCGCTGACCGGACTGGTCTTCACCTGGCCACCCGCCTTCCTCGTCCTCACCGCGGCAACCCTGGCCGCGCCGTCGCTCACCGACGGGGCGGGCATCGGGGCGACCGCCCGCTGGGCGGCGCAGATCGCCGTGCTCGTCGCGGTCGGGGCGGTGGTGACGGTCCTGCGGCGACGCGACACCCCGCCCGGGGCGGCCGACCCGGA
>NZ_JBEPEQ010000014.1:0-66871 GCF_040300925.1 Micromonospora sp. NPDC000207 | reverse complement strand
GGGCGGTGGCCCGAACGGTCCCGGCGGGGGCGGCCGACGGGGTCGCGGCGACGGGGACCCGGACGCGGTCCGCCGCGCCAAGAAGCGCAAGCGGGTCAACATGATGATCGCGAGTTTCGCGGTCTTCATCATGCTCGCCGGTCTCGGCGTCGTCGGGTTCACCTACTACTCGACCACCGTCGTCCTCCCGGACAAGCTGCCGCTGCCGCTCTCCACCACCGTCTACGCCAGCGACAACAAGACCGTCGTGGCGAAGCTCGGCAACGAGAACCGGACCATCGTCGGCATCAACGACATCCCCGAGCACGTGCAGCACGCGGTGGCCGCCGCCGAGGACCGGAACTTCTACCGGCACTCCGGTGTGGACTACAAGGGCATCGCCCGGGCCGCCTGGAACAACCTCTCCAACGGCGACCGGCAGGGTGCCTCCACGATCACCCAGCAGTACGCCCGTAACGCGTACGCGAGCCTGAAGGACGACACGTACGCCCGGAAGGTGAAGGAGGCGATCCTCGCCTCCAAGCTCAACGACAACATGGCAAAGCCCGAGATCATGCAGCACTACCTGAACACGATCTACTTCGGGCGGGGCGCGTACGGCATCGAGGCGGCGGCCGGCACGTACTTCAAGAAGCGGGCCAAGGACCTCACCGTCGCCGAGGGCGCGGTGCTCGCCGCTGTCATCAAGCAGCCGGTGGCCAGCAACACCCACCAGGGCTTCGACCCGTCGGTCAACCCCAAGGACGCGCAGGACCGGTGGCGGTACGTCCTCGACGGCATGCAGACCGAGGGGTGGATCGGTTCGCCCGGCAAGCCGGATCGTCCCACCGAGTACCCGAAGGTGGTCAAGCCGAGCAAGGACGGCAACGGGTTCGGCGTCAACACCCCCCGGGGCAACGTGATCAACTACGTCCGGGCCGAGCTGGAGCAGTGGGGCGTGTGCACCAACTCCGGCGCGGACGGCAAGCCCAGCTGCGTCGACGAGCTGCGCGAGGGTGGCTACCGGATCAAGACCACCATCAACCCGAAGATGCAGACCGCCCTGGAGAAGGCCGCCCAGCCGGGTCGGAAGGGCTCGGTCCTGAACGGTCAGCCGAAGAACCTGATGGCCGCGGTGGTCTCCGTCGACCCGCGCAACGGCCGGGTCCTCGCCTACTACGGCGGTGACAGCGGCGCCGACTTCGACTACGCCGGCAAGAACACCAACTCCAACGGCGACATCGTCGGCGGTCACCCGCCGGGCTCGTCGTTCAAGGTCTACACCCTGGCCGCCGCGCTGGAGGCGGGGATGTCGGTCAAGTCCCGCTGGGACGCCACCCCGTTCAAGCCCGAGGGGTACGACGCCGAGATCCAGAACGCCGGCCGGGGCGCCGGTATCTGTGGCAAGAACTGCACGCTGGAGGTCTCCACCGTCCAGTCGTACAACGTGCCGTTCTTCCACCTGACCGAGAAGATCGGTGCGGACAAGGTCGTCAACATGGCCCGCCAGGCAGGGGTCGGGACGATGTGGACCGTCGACCCGCCGAAGCCGTACGACCTGATGAAGAACAAGCCGGAGGACCTCGCGCCGAGCAAGTTCGACCGGGTCGTCGGGTACGGGCAGTACCCGGTCACCGTCCTCGACCACGCCAACGGTCTGGCCACCCTCGCCAACGGCGGGGTCTACAACAAGGCGCACTTCGTCCTCTCCGTCGAGCGGCAGAACAAGGACACCGGCAAGATGGAGAAGGTCGCCGGGACCGGGGAGAAGCTCGACCCGGAGCGGCGGATCCGCAAGGACGTCGCCGACGAGGTCGGTGCGGTCCTCAAGGAGATCACCGCCAGCAGCCAGAACGGCAAGCTGGACGGCAACCGCCCGGCGGCCGGCAAGACCGGTACCTGGGAGCACAACAGCACCGACAAGAACGCCCACGCCTGGATGGTCGGCTACACCCCGCAGCTCGCCACCGCGGTCTGGATCGGCAGCCGGGACCCGAAGAAGCCGGCGATCCTCGACAAGGACGGCAACAACATCGGCGGCGGCAACATCCCGTCAATGGTGTGGAAGAAGTACATGGACGATGCGCTCAAGGGCGCCAAGGTCGAGCAGTTGCCGAGCATCACCGGCATGGGTGACACCGAGGCCGGTAACGGCGAGGCCCCGCCGCCTCCGCCGCCGGACCCGGAGCCGGAGAACAACCCCGGCAACCCGGGCAACGGCAACCCCGGCTGCAACCGGTTCGTCGACGTCTTCTGCCCCGGCGGTGGCAACAACGGGGGCGGGAACAACGGCGGCGGCCACAACGGCGGTGGCAACAACGGCGGTGGCAACGACGGGGGCGGGAACAACGGCGGCGGCAACGACGGCGGCGGCAACGACAACCCCGGTGGTCCGGGCGGCGGTGAGACCCCGCCCGAGCAGGGCGGCGGGGGGATGTTCCCGGTCCGACCGCCACGCGGCGGCGACAACTAGGGATTGACGCGACGACGGCGGCCGGGATCCTCCCGGCCGCCGTCTCCTGTTCTGGGGTCGCCGTCTCAGGACGGGCCGTCGTAGCAGTTCCCGCGACGGTTCTCGTTCATCGGCTGGGTGGGCGTGACGTGGGCGGGTTGTGGTGGAAGCTGTGGACGGGGTAGGAGTAAGCGGGGTAGCTGGGCGGCATACCTGGTTGCCCCGTCATGGAGGGGTGGGTTACCAGAGCATCTCGGGCGAACGCGGGCCGAATCGAAAGCATCCCTGTATCTACACGTCGGCATGACTGACATCGCCGGAGTGCTCGTGGTCCATGTCGTCCGGTGCCAGGCCCGATGAGCTTCTGTAGTGGTTGTCGATACGGCAGGATGCTGGGCATGAGCACCCAGCCCACGCCAGGGGTCGACGACGAGTCCGCGCCCCGCGACCACCCGTCCCGGTCGGACGGGTTCGTACGCGGTGTCTCCCAGCTGATCGGCGGCCCGCTCGGCGACCACGCGTCCTCGCTGGACCGTCCCGGCCGGGCCCGCCAGCGGTTCTGGACCGCCGCCCGGGTCGTCCTCGCCCTGGTCTGTCTGACCCTCGTCCTGCACTGGGTGCAGAAGTCCCCCTGCCACAGCGGGGCCTGGCAGAACAACATCCAGTACACCCGGTTCTGCTACTCCGACGTCCTGGCGCTCTACTACGCCGAGGGGCTGAACGAGGGCAAGGTCCCCTACCGGGACCACCCCGTCGAGTACCCGGTCCTGACCGGTGCCTTCATGGGCGTACTCGGCCTCCCGGTGTACTACCTCGGCCGGGACAACCCGGAGATCAACCAGGGGCAGTGGGCGTACAACGCGAACGCCCTGGTCCTCAGTGCGCTGGCGGTGGCGACGGTCGCGGTGATCCTCGCCCTGCGCCGCCGACGACCCTGGGACGCGGCGCTCTTCGCGCTCTCCCCGGCCCTGCTGGTCACCGCCACCGTCAACTGGGACCTGCTCGCCATCGGGTTGGCCGCATTCGGGCTGCTCGCCTGGGCGCGGAAGAAACCGGTGGTGGCCGGGGTGGTGATCGGGCTGGCCGGGGCGGCCAAGATGTTCCCGATCTTCATACTCGGGCCGATCCTGGTGCTGGGGCTGCGCTCCGGGCGGGTCCGGGCCGCGCTGACAGCCCTCGGTACGGGACTGGCCACCCTGGTCGCGGTGAACCTACCGGTGGCGCTGCTCTATCCCGAGGGGTGGGGCCGGTTCTTCGAGCTGAACAGCACCCGTCCCATCGACTGGGGGACGTTCTGGTACATCGGGCGCTACCTCGACGGTCGGGTGAACTTCAGCGGCCCCGGCTCCCAGGGGCCGTTCGAGTGGCTCAGCGCCAACGTCCACACCCTCAACTACATCTCGTACGCCCTGTTCGGGCTGGCCTGCATCGGGGTGGCCGTCCTGGCGGTCAGGGCACCCGTCCGACCCCGGCTGGCCCCCCTGGCCTTCCTGGTCGTCGCCGCCTTCCTGCTCACCAGCAAGGTCTGGTCCCAGCAGTTCGTCCTCTGGCTCCTGCCCCTGCTGGTGCTGGCCCGCCCCAAGTGGGGGGCGTTCCTCGCCTGGCAGCTCGCCGAGGTCGGCTACTTCGTCGCCTTCTACGGTGAACTCCTCGGCACCGCCACCGGCACCCCCGTCTTCCCCGAGGGGGTGTTCGTGCTGGCGGCGGCGCTGCGCTGGGGAACCGTCGCAATGCTCTGCGTCCTGATCATCCGAGAGGTGCTCCACCCGGAGCGGGACGCGGTCCGCAGGACCTACCCGGACGATCCGGACGGCGGGGTGCTCGACGGGGCACCTGACGCACCATGGGTCGACCGATGGCGGCGTCGCCGCCCCGCCGAACCGGCCACCATCGCGGCCGGCGACCCGACACCGACACCGGCCTCCGCCTGACCCGACCCCGGGCCTCCGCCTGACCCGACCCCGGGCCTCCGCCTGACCCGACCCCGGGCCTCCGCCTCGGTCTGAGAGGACCCGAGACCGGCACCCGGCCCACGCCCGACCCGAACCGACACCGGCCCCGAGGGAACTCACCCTCGGGGCCGGTGCGTGTCACGCCGCAGGTCAGAGCCGGTAGACGACGGTGTCGCCGAGCTCCTCGCGGGTGATCCCGAACTGGTCGACAGCCTTGTCGATGTTCGCCTCCCAGGGCGTACCGGCGATCTGGTCCCGGACCACCAGGACGTTGTGCACGCCGAGAGTGCGCAGGTAGTCGATGCTCGTCTGGTCCGGGAAGTTGACCGAGACCTCGCGGACCTGCTCCAACTGGAGCGGGGTGAAACCGCTCCCGCCGTTGACCAGGTCCTGGAACTTCGAGGTGCTCCAGAGCATCACCGGCTGGTCGTGGTTCTGGCTGCTCGGCAACACCAGCAGCGGCCCGTTGACGGTCCGCATGGCGGCGGGCTGCTGCGGCACCACCGGGTGCGGGGTGGCGTTGAGCCCCTCCACCAGCACCAACAGCAGCGGCAGCAGGGTCGCCAACCGCAGCCACGGACCCGGCCAGGAGGGGATCCGCTGGGCGGCGAGTTCGCGTACCCGGATGCAGACGGCGGTGACCGCACCGGCGGCGAGCAGCCCGAGCAGCAGGGTCGCCCAGAGCATCAACCGGCCCGGCGTACGGATCCCGTTCCACCCCGGGAGGTACTCGAAGAGCGGGGCGTACGTCCAGGTGCCGCCGAAGAACTCGGTCCCCATCGCCAGGATCATGGTGACCACCACCCCGGCGAACATCAGCAGCCGGTGCCGGAGCCGCCAGACCGAGAAGAAGAGCCCCCCGAGGGCGAGGGCGTACAGCACGAACCCGGGCAGCAGGGTCATCTCCGGCGACCAGGGCAGCAGTTCACGGGCCCCGGCGTGCAGCCCACCCCAGATCCGGGACTCCTCGGGCGCGGTGAAGAAACCCGACCACGGCGGTGAGTAGATCGCCACGTCCCCGAGGGTCCGCTCGGCCTGCGGATGCAGGTCGGCCACCTTGAAGTACGGGACGGCCAGCAGCAGACCGACGGCGGCGAAGATCGCTCCACCGACCAGGTCGGCGACGAGCAGCCGGACACCGAACGGATGCTTCACCGGCCGGACCAGGTACCTCCGCAGGAACCAGACGACAGCGGCGACAAGCACCGTGCCCGCGAGGAAGTACGCGAACAGCAGCCCGATCCCGAAACCGAGGCTGAGCTGCCAGGCGGCGACGAGCCAACCCGCGTACGCCCACCCCTCGTGTCGCCGGGCGGGTCGGTAGCCGTAGCGCAGGGACCAGCCGTGTCCCCGGGCCAGCATGGCCAGGGCGAGGGGGATCCCACCGTTGGAGATCACGTGCAGGTGACCGGCCTGGGCGAGCAGCCAGGGCGCGTACGCGAAGCCCACCCCGGCCACCGCGCCGCCGATCCGGCCCGCCCCCAACTGCCGGGCCAGCGCGTACGCCCCGAACGTGGCCAGCGCATGAGCCAGCACGAACAGGATGTTGTACCTGAGGATGGCGGCCTCGGGGCCGGTACCGATCATGCCGGCCGGGGCGTACCCCAGCAGCGTGTCGGAGAAGGCGAAGCTCCACGACTCGGGGAAGAACGTGTTGGCGTGCCAGAGCTGGCCCGGGTTGGTCAGGAGGATGTGCCCCGACCAGGCCATCTGCCAGGCCTGGAGGCTCGGGTCCCAGTAGTCCTGAGGAAGCGTCTGCAACGGGTGCCGCAGCGCCGGCCAGGTCATCGCCACGGCGAGGAGGACCGATCCGACAACTGCCAACGTCCACTCGTGGACCGCCGTCCGTCCGACCGCCCGGCCGACCCGACCGACCCCTGTCGGAACCCGCTCCGGCTCGGGACCGAAGGCCCCCCACCGGTCCTCGGCAGACCGATCGCCGGCTGCCTTCCCGTCGGCGGCCTTTCCTTCGGTGACCTTCCCGTCGGCTGGCTTCCCGTCCGTGGCTGCCTTGCGCCAGAACATCCACTTCGGCGACGCCGGTGCCGTCACCGCCGCCTTCTTCGGGTCGGACTCGGCGGCGGACGTATTCGCCTCGGCCGCCGTACCGTCGGGGACCTTGCCCGGCGCGGCCCTCTCACCGGTTCCGGCTGCCGCAGGGGTGGCTGCCGCTGCGGCCTTCGCCTCGGCCTTCGCCTCGGCCCCCCGGTCGCCCGCCTTCGGCTCGCCCGCCGTGTGCTTCTCCGCCGTGGGTTTTTCCGCCTTCGGCTCGGCGGGTTTCGGCTCGGCCGCCGTGGGCTTGGGGTTGCCCGCCGTGGAGCCTTCCGTAGCGGGCTCGGCCGCCTTCGGTTCGGCCGCCTTCGGTTCGGCCGCCTTCGGTTCGGCCGCCTTCGGTTCGGCCGACGAGCCGTCGGTGGGGCGGGGGTCGGCGGCGGCGTCGGACTGGTCCGTGGTCATGCCGACGCGGCCTCTCCACCCAGTTGCTCACGGAGGAAGGTGATGTCGGCGCCCTGACCGTCGACGCCACCGGGGGTCTCCACGATGACCGGGGCGTCGGCCGCCCGGATCACCGCGACCAGCAGGTCGGATTCGATGGTGCCGCCGTGCAGGTTGTCGTGTCGGTCCCGGCCCGACCCGAACCCGTCCTTGGAGTTGTTCGCGTGCACCAGGTCGATCCGACCGGTGATCGCCTTGACCCGGTCCACCAGGCCCAGCAGTTCCTCCCCGCCCGCGTGTGCGTGGCAGGTGTCCAGGCAGAACCCGACGCCGTAGTCGCCGATCACGTCCCAGAGCCGGGCCAGCGAGTCGAGTCGTCGGGCGCAGGCGTTGTCCCCACCGGCGGTGTTCTCGATCAGGACGGGGAGAGGGAACCCCCCGGACTCCGCCGCGTACGCGAAGGTCTTCCGCCAGTTGTCGAAGCCGACCGAGATGTCGTCCCCGGCGTTGACGTGTCCACCGTGTACCACCAGTCCCCGGGCGTTGACCGCCGCTGCCGCGGCGGCGTGGGACACCAGCAGTTTCCGGCTGGGGATCCGGATCCGGTTGTTGAGGGTGGCGACGTTGATGACGTACGGCGCGTGGACGTAGAGGTCGATGTCGGCGGCGCGCAACCGGTCCGCGTCGGTCCGCGGAGTCGGTGCCTTCCAGCCCTGCGGGTCGGCGAGGAAGAACTGCGCGGCTTCGGCGGCGCGGCTGGTCGCCTCCGCCAGTGGGTCGGCCGCGTCGACGTGAGCTCCGATACGCATGCAGGCGAGCCTACGTCGCGTCGCCGAACGGGTGGACGACGAACCCTCGGGTGTCGCCGCCGTCCCCCGCAGACCGGGTCCGGACGGGTCGACGCGACGCGTCACCGACCGGGGACCTCGTCGTTGAGCAGGTACGGCATCGACGTCTGACGACGCCGGAAGGTGTACGGAGTGTGGGCGCGCGGCCCAGATCAGATCAACCGGAAAATACCGCTTTTGCTCATACAAGCGACAAGACCCGTTGTATCGTGGGATAACAACGCAATAAAGCTCCGCGGGGCGTCTTCGGTCCAACCTCATCGGTGTGGTCGTTCCTCCCCAGGTCCCACCCAAGGAATGCGGACGGGACGTCCCGCGGTCTCGTGGACAGGGGTCCGCCCGCACTCGTCGTGTCGGAGCGGACCCCTGTCGCACGTCCCGGCCAGGCTGCCCGGGGGAAGATCGTCCCGACCGGCTATCCTGGTCCGGTTGTCCGCAACCGACCGGGATCCCCCGGGGATCGGGGCGGGCAGCGACGCACGACCTCCTGCCACGGAAGGACCGTGGCCGCATAGCCCACAGGAGGTGAGCACGTCTTGCGTCATTACGAAGTCATGGTGATCCTCGACTCCAGCCTCGAGGAACGCACCGTCGCACCGTCGCTCGACACGTACCTGAACGTGATCCGGACGTCGGGTGGCTCGGTGGAGAAGACCGACGTCTGGGGTCGCCGGCGCCTCGCGTACGAGATCGACAAGAAGACCGAGGGCATCTACGCCGTCATCGACCTGCAGGCCACCCCTGCGGCCGTGGCCGAGCTGGACCGTCAGCTGCGACTCAACGAGTCCGTGCTGCGCACCAAGGTCATCCGGCCGGAAGTGCGCTGAGCAGTCAACCCCAGTAATCGCCCGGATCAGCCTCGTCAGGCTGTCGTACACCTCTGAGAGCCTGTACGCGAACTGACGAGTGCGCGAGGAGATGGTCATGGCAGGAGACACCACCATCACGGTCATCGGGAACCTGACCGATGACCCCGAGTTGCGGTTCACCCCATCCGGGGCCGCGGTAGCCAAGTTCCGGGTCGCCTCGACGCCCCGGTTCATGGACAAGGCGTCGGGTGAGTGGAAGGACGGCGAGCCGCTGTTCCTTCCGTGCACCGTCTGGCGGCAGGCCGCCGAGCACGTCGCCGAGTCGCTGCAGCGTGGCGCTCGGGTGATCGTGTCCGGCCGGCTCAAGCAGCGGTCGTACGAGACCCGCGAGGGAGAGAAGCGCACAGTCATCGAGCTGGAGGTCGACGAGATCGGCCCGTCCCTGCGCTACGCCACGGCGAAGGTGCAGAAGATGTCCCGCTCCGGCGGCAGCAGCGGTGGCGGCTTCGGTGGTGGCGGTGGTCAGGGTGGCGGCGGAGGCAACTTCGACGACCCCTGGGCTTCGGCTGCGCCAGCACCCTCGCGCGGTGGTTCGGGTGGCGGAAACTTTGATGAGGAGCCCCCGTTCTAATGGCGCAGAGCGCCCGCGATCGCAAACCAGGAGCCCGAGCTATGGCTAAGGCTGCGGCCCTTCGCAAGCCCAAGAAGAAGGTGAACCCGCTCGACAAGGACGGGATCACCTACATCGATTACAAGGACACCGCTCTGCTGCGGAAGTTCATCTCCGACCGCGGCAAGATCCGCGCTCGGCGGGTGACCGGCGTCACCTCGCAGCAGCAGCGGCAGATCGCCCGTGCGGTCAAGAACGCCCGTGAGATGGCGCTCCTGCCGTACACGGCCACCACCCGCTGAGAGGAGGCACCGATATGAAGATCATCCTTACCCAGGAGGTTTCCGGCCTCGGTGCCCCCGGCGACATCGTCGAGGTCAAGAACGGCTACGGCCGTAACTACCTGCTTCCGCAGGGCTTCGCGATCGTCTGGAGCAAGGGTGCTGAGAAGCAGGTCACGGTCATCAAGCGGGCCCGTTCGGCCCGCGAGATCCGCGACCTGGGCCACGCCAACGAGGTGAAGGGCCAGCTCGAAGGCCTCAAGGTCAACCTGAAGGCCCGCGCCGGTGACGGCGGACGGCTCTTCGGCTCGGTCACGTCGGCCGAGATCGTCGATGCCGTCAAGGCCGCCGGTGGACCGGTCCTCGACCGGCGTCGTCTCGAACTGCCCGGTGCCATCAAGTCGACCGGTTCCTACCCGGTGCAGATCAAGCTGCACCCCGAGGTGACCGCCAAGTTCGACCTGAACGTCCAGCAGGGCTGACACCGGCCGTACGACGATCCGGGCCCGTACCCCCACCCGGGGTGCGGGCCCGGACCGCGTCCGGGGAACGCCGCCGTCCGAGGCGCCGGGGTGGTGGGTGGCCCTTCCCGGGTGTGGTCAGCCGATCGGCTGACCGGTCACCACGCTGATCAACACGGTGGAGAGACCACCGCCGACCACGGCGGCGGCCAGGGCTATCGTCGCCGCCCGCCAGGTCGTACCCACCCGGCGTAGGAACTCGGCCACGAGCAGGCTGCTGGCGAGCGCCAACCCGAACCGGGGCGTACCCGCCCCCAGCGAGCCGAACGCCTGCGAGCGGGGCGAGGCGCAGCCGCCCCCGGTGATGTCGGTGACGCAGTCCGGCGGCGGCGCACCGTCGAGGGTGAGCAGCCAGAGGACGACCAGGAACGCCGGCACCAGGTAACAGGCGACCGTGTAGACCAGCGGACGGAACGGCCCGGACGGATCCGGGTCGAGCAGGTCGTCCTCAAGCCGACGGGACCACGAACCGGGCGCCGCAATGGTCCGCCGCTTCGCCGACGCCGCGCCGGACGACCGGGTCACACTGCTGACCGGCGCCAGCGACGTGTCGTCGAGGGCGGACCGGCGTCCCACCGACGTACGACCTGTCGTCGGCCGCAACCCCGGCGACGTGTGGTCGCTCGCGACCCGACCGCCGGTGCCACCCCGACCGCCGGTCAGGGCGGGGCCCCCGCCCGTCACCTGCCGGCGGGACGAGGAGTAGCCGAGCGCCGGTGACTGCGGGGCCGCCGTAGACGGCTGGGTCCACCTGGGGTCGTCCCGGCCGTCGTCGGTGCCGAGGCCCCGGCTCCACCGGTCTCCGTCCGACCATCCACCGGAGAGACCGGTCTCCTCCGACCGTCCGACCCGGTCCCACACCCCGCTGACCGGGACCTCGCTGCCGCTGACCGGTGCGCCGCCGGCGCTCGTGGGCGCGCCGGTGTCACTGATCGGAGCCAGGCCGACCCCGGTGTCGTCCCACGGGTCGGGGCCGGGCAGCCGGGACCAGCGGTCGGTGTCGGCCCGCCCCCACTGGCTGGTGTCGGTGCGGTCCCACTGGTCGGCGTCGGCCCGCCCCCACTGGCCGGCGTCGGTACGGTCCCACTGGTCGGTGTCGTCGATGCGCCGCCCACCGACACCGCCGGTGTCCCACGGGTCGACGGGGGCGACCCGATCCCACTGGCCCGTGCTGTCGAGTCGACCGCCGAAGGTGCTCTCCGGCTCCTGACCGGCCCGTTCCCGGCGCCGTCCGGCGTCCCGCCCCCGGCGTCCGGACTGGCGGCCCACCCCGCCCCACGGGTCGACAGGTGGCTGGTCCACGCCGGACTGGTCGGGGGAGCGTTCCCATCCCTGACCTGCCGAATCCGACCAGGTCGGGGTCGAGGCGCGCCGCCCACGCCGACCCCGCCCCGGCGACGGGGGCGTGGGCGGGGTCGGCCCGGGTTCGGTGGCTGGTCGGTCCTCGGCCCCGGCTCCGGCCCCGGAGGCGGGGCTGGTGCCCGGGGTGGTGTCCTCCAGGGTGCTCCAGACCACCTCCGGTCGACGCGACGACGAGCGGCGGGGACGGCTGCGGGGAGGAGCACCGGACACCGGCTTCTGCTCGTCCCCGTCGGCCCGGCGACTTCCGACGTACCCGTCCTGCTGCGGACGGTCGAAGGTCCACTCCTGGGTGTGCTCCAGCCCGGCGGCATCCGAACCAGGGGACCGGGCCCTTCCGGCGGCCTCGGCCGACCCCGAGGGCCAGACAGTTCCGGCGGCCTCGGCCGACCACGAGGGCCCGACGTTTTCGGCGGCCTCGGCCGACGCCGCGCTCTCCGGGGCCCGGCGTCGCCCGCCGAGGCTCTCGGCGGCCCGTCGCCCCTCGGGGTTCTCGGCGGCCCGTCGTCGCCCGGGGCGGCGGACCGGCTCCTCGTCGGGGGCCGCGTGGCGTCCGCCGCCGTCGGCCCGCTCGACGCCGGACTCCACCGCCCAGCGGGGCAGGTACGCGTCGACAGGCTCCTGCTGTCCCCGCTCGATGGCCCGACGCCGACTCGGGGTGCGGTACCCGCCGGTGTCGTCGCCGGAGTCCGGGACCGATTCGCCGGAATCGCCCCACGATGAGATCGGCTCGCGCGGGCTGCCCTCCCCGCGTGCCCAGTCCCGGTAGCTCACGGCCGGAGCGTGACCCTTCTCAACCGAATGTGCAACCTGCTGACCTGGTGTAGCCGTCCGCAGGGAATAGTACGGGACGATCGGGCACCTGACCCGAACAGAAATTCTTTGTCCACAGGGTGGGGAAGGTATAACCCCAGGTCACAGGCTTGCAGCCCAGAATTCCCCAGCGGTTGTCCACAGGCTGTGCACACGCTGCGCACATGTTGGTCCACGCTGTCCACAGGTTGTCCCGAGACTCGTCCACCGGTGCTGTTGAAGCGCTGACCTCGATTTCCGTATGGTTACCCCCCGACCGGCCGTGCGATGGCCCCCGATCGAGCGGGCCGGTCGGTCGGAAGTTGCCGCGCCCTGGCTGGTCACGCCGGGGATTGATCCGACGCAGTGGAGGGGGACCCGTGTCGGTCACTGACGAACGGGCGGAGCCGAGGGTCGGCGGTCCGCCGTCCGCACCACAGCAACGCGAAGGCCAGTTCGAGAAGACCCCGCCGCAGGACATCGCCGCCGAGCAGTGCGTCCTCGGGGGCATGCTGCTGTCCAAGGACGCCATCGCCGACGTCGTCGAGATCCTCAAGAGCAACGACTTCTACCGGCCGGTCCACGCCACCGTCTACGACGCCATCCTGGAGATCTACGGCCGGGGCGAACCGGCCGACGCGATCACCGTCGCCGCCGCCCTCGCCGACTCCGGTGACCTCGGGCGGATCGGCGGAGCGCCGTACCTGCACACCCTGATCGCCAGCGTCCCGACCGCCGCCAACGCCGGCTACTACGCCCGGATCGTCAGCGAACGAGCGGTGCTGCGGCGTCTCGTCGAGGCCGGCACCCGGATCGTGCAACTCGGGTACGGCACTGCCGGTGGCGGCAGCCGAGACGTCGACGACATCGTGGATCTCGCCCAGCAGGCCGTGTACGACATCACCGAGAAGCGGGTCAGCGAGGACTTCGCCGTCCTGGCCGACATGCTCCAGCCCACTCTCGACGAGATCGAGGCGGTCGGCGCCCAGGGCGGCGTGATGACCGGCGTACCCACCGGCTTCACCGACCTGGACCGGCTCCTCAACGGCCTGCACCCCGGGCAGTTGATCATCGTCGCCGGGCGACCCGGTCTCGGTAAGGCCCTCGCCCTGGACACCCCGCTCCCCACCCCGGACGGGTGGACCACGATGGGTGAGGTCTCCGTCGGTGACCGGCTGATCTCCGCCGACGGGACCCCCACCACCGTCACGCACGCCTTCGAGGTCCGCCACGACCGCCCCTGCTTCGCCGTGGAGTTCAGTGACGGCGCGATCGTCGTCGCCGACGCCGAACACCTGTGGCGGACCACCACGGTCGTGGCGGGCGAGGACCTCGACAAGGTCCTGACCACCGCCGAGGTCGCCGCGAGCCTGTGGACCGACGACGGGCGGCCCCACCACGCGGTGGGCAACTGCGCCCCCCTCCGGCTTCCGCAGCGGGACCTGGCGGTCGCGCCGTACCAGGTGGGGGCCCGTCTCGGCGCGGCGGCCGACGCGGGCCGGATTCCCCGGGACTACCTGCGGGCCGCCGAGGGACAGCGGCGGGACCTGCTCGCCGGGGTCCTGGACGCCGCCGGTGCCGTCACCCCGACCGGTGAGATCCGCTGCGCCGTCGCCACAGTCGAACTGGCCGAGGACCTTCGGGAGCTGGTGGTCGGCCTGGGCCACCACGGCACTGTCGACGAGCACGGCACCGTCACCGTCACCGCCGACGAGCCGGTGTTCCGGGTGGCGGAGAAGGTGGCGGCGCACGCCGCCCACCGGCCTCCCGCCGGTCCGAGGTCACGCGCCCGGTACGTCGTCGCCGTCCGACCGGTGCCGAGCGTGCCTGTCCGCTGCGTGACTGTCGACCACCCGGAGCACCTCTACCTGGCCGGGCGGGACATGGTGCCCACCCACAACAGCACCGCCTCGATGGACTTCGCCCGCAACGCGGCGATCCGGGCCAACCAGGCCGCCGCCATCTTCTCCCTGGAAATGAGCAAGGTCGAGATCGTCATGCGGTTGCTCTCGGCCGAGGCGCGGGTGCCGCTGCACGTGCTGCGCAGCGGGCAGCTCTCCGACGACGACTGGACCAAGCTGGCCCGGTGCATGGGGGAGATCAGCGAGGCACCGCTCTTCGTCGACGACACCCCGAGCATGAACCTGATGGAGATCCGGTCCAAGGCCCGGCGGCTCAAGCAGAAGCACGACCTGAAGATGATCGTGGTCGACTATCTCCAGCTGATGACCTCGCCGAAGCGGACCGAGAGCCGCCAGCAGGAGGTCGCGGACCTCTCCCGGGGCTTGAAGCTGCTGGCCAAGGAGGTCGAGTGCCCGGTCATCGCGGTGAGTCAGCTGAACCGTGGCCCGGAGCAACGTACCGACAAGCGCCCTCAATTGTCCGATCTGCGGGAATCTGGATGTCTGGTGGCTGCCACCCGACTCATCCGCGCTGACGACAACTCCGAGATCACGCTCGGGGAACTGTTGGAAGCGCAGACGAAAGACATTCCGGTGTGGGCACTGGACGAGTCGCTCCGCTACACGCCTCGAACCATGACCCACGTTTTTCCCAGTGGGCACCGTGAGACGTTTCGAATGACACTCGCCTCCGGCAAGCAGATCGAGGCGACCGCGAACCACCCCTTCCTCACGTGCGGCGGTTGGCAGCCGCTCGGCGACCTGGAAGTAGGTGCTCGGGTGGCAGCACCTCGCCACATTCCCCCTGCCCTCGCCCTCAGGCCGCTACCCGAGGCGGAAGTCGTGCTCTTGGCCCACATGCTCGGTGACGGGTCCTTCGTGCGTCGGCAGCCGATCAGGTACGCCAGTTGCGACGAAGAAAATCTCACTGCGGTGGCCGAGGCGGCTAAGCACTTCGGAATATCCGCTATCAGGGACGACTACGCTGCTGCCCGAGTGACGACGCTGCGACTTCCCGCGCCGTTCCGGCTTGCCCGAGGACGTCGCAATCCCATTGCAGAGTGGCTCGACGGCATGGGTCTCTTTGGGTTGCGTCCACACGAGAAGTTCGTGCCCGCCAGGTTCTTCGCACTTCCCAAGAAGCAGGTGACCCTCTTCCTTCGGCACCTCTGGGCCACCGATGGTTCGGTGTTCGTCAACAAGTCCGGTCGCGGTGGGCGGGTCTACTACAGCTCCACCAGTCGACGTCTGCTGGAGGATCTCTCCCGGCTGCTGCTCCGTTACGGCATCACCGGCAGGCTCAAAGCGGTGCCGGTGGCTCGCCACCGCCCGCAGTACACCCTCGACATCTCCGGGCGGGACGACCAGCTTCGCTTTCTGCGGGAGATCGGTGTCCACGGAGCGCGATCGGAGAACTGCGTCAGACTGATCGAGGTGCTCGAACAGTCCACCAGTAACCCGAACGTCGACACGGTGCCGAAGGAGGTATGGACCCGGATCCGGGAGATCCTGGTGGAGCAGGGTGTCACCCATCGGCAGTTCGCTGCCGCCATGGGCACTCAATTCTCCGGAAGCACAATGTGGAAGCACTCGCCGAGCCGATCCAGACTTGCGCAGATCGCCAAGGTGCTCGACGCTGCCGACCTTGAACTGCATGCAACCAACGACGTCTTTTGGGACGAGATCGTCTCGATCGAGTCGTTGGGAGTACAGGAAGTCTATGACGCCACTGTCCTCGGCACACACAACTTCATCGCCAACGGAATCGCAACCCACAACTCTATTGAGCAGGATGCCGACGTCGTGATACTTCTGCATCGAGACGACTACTACGACAAGGAGTCGCCTCGGGCCGGCGAGGCTGATTTCATCGTCGCCAAGCACCGGAACGGACCGACGGACTCCATCACGGTGGCGGCCCAGCTCCACCTGTCCCGCTTCGTCGACATGGCGATCGTCTGATCGGGCCGGGATGCACCCGGCCCGATCGGAGAAATGATCAGCCGAACATCTCGTCGAGGAAGCCCTTGTTCTTCTTCCGACGGTAGTGGCCGTGGTAGCCGTGGTGCTGCTGCCCGTGGCCGCCGTACGCGGGGGCAGGGGCCGGGTAGCCGGGGGCATGGGACGGATAGCCCTGGACCGGCGGGGCCGGAGGGTAGCCGGGCTGGTGCTGCGGCGGCGGGGGCGGGGGGTACCCGCCCGGAGCGGGGGCGGCCGGCTGTCCCGGGACAGCCCCGGAGTTACGGCTGTTCCAGTTCGCCTCCGCCTCGAAGAGTTTTTCGAGTTCACCACGGTCGAGGAAGATCCCCCGACATTCACCGCACTGGTCGATGACGACACCGCTGCGCTCGTACTGGCGCATCTCGCCGCGACACTTAGGACAGGTCAGCATGGTCTGACGGTACCTGCCTATGTCACGACCGTGTCGTCAGCGCGGCGGTCACCTCGTCGTCGTCGACCTCGTGGAAGTCGTCGTAGTACGCGCCGACAGCGCCGAAACCGGCGGGGACCAGGGGACACACCACCTCGTCGGCAGCAGCGGCGAGGAGGTCGTACGCCTCGGCGGAGCCGACCGGCACGGCGAGCACCACCCGGTTCGCGCCCAACCGGCGGGACACCTCCACTGCGGCGCGGGCGGTGGCCCCGGTGGCCAGCCCGTCGTCGACGACGACCGCGGTACGCCCGGTCAGGTCCAGCGGTGCCCGGCCGGCCCGGTACCGGCGTTCCCGTCGGTCGAGTTCGGCCTGTTCGCGGCGGCGTACCTCGGCGATGTCGGCGGGGTCGATCCGTTCCGCGACCGCCTCGTTGAGCACCTCGACCCCGCCGGGGCCGAGCGCGCCGAAGGCCACCTCGGGGGCGCTCGGGTGGCCGAGTTTGCGGACCACGAGGACGTCCAGTGGGGCACCGAGGGAGTCGGCGACCACCCGGGCCACCGGTACACCGCCCCGGACCAGCCCGAGTACGACGACGTCCGGCCGCCCGGCCAGCCGGGAGAGGTCCTCGGCGAGAGTGGCGCCGGCCTCGGCCCGGTCACTGTAGTTCTTCACGTTCTCAGGTCTACGCTCTCGCGCCGGTCCGCGCCGACGTCTCGGGAAACTGGGGTCGTCGACACCGCCGCCGCCCAGGCCAGCAGGGCGAGCGGGTAGAGCAGGTATCCGAACCGGGTCGAGGGCATCAACGCGATCGCGGCGAGCAGCCCGTACCCGCAGAAGAGGGCGCTGGTGGCGGCGGTGCGGGGCGGGTGGCGCACGAGTCGGACGGCGATGGCCAGCCCGGCCGCCACCAGTAGCGTGGCGGCGACCGCCCGCCCGGCGGGCAGGGCGTCGGCGATGAGGTAGCCGGGGAACGGGGACTGGGCGGGGCTGGTGACAAGGCCCTGCCCGAGGGGGAACCGCAGCACGTTCTCGGTCAGGGCGTCCCGGTCGACGAGCAGGACGGGCAGCAGGGCGAGCACCGGGAGTCCGAGCGCCCCGACGGCGACCCGGAGTCCGACCCGTCGGGTGGCCCCCCAGAAGATCAGGACGAGGGCGATCGGCAGGGCGAGGAGTTTCAGCGCCCCGGCCACGCCCACCGCGACACCCGCCAGGCCGGGGCGGTCGGTGGCGGCGAGGGCGAGGGCGAGCAGGCAGAGCGCGAGTACGGGCAGGTCGTCGCCGCCGGTGGCGAGGGTGAGCGCGCAGACCGGCAGGACGGTCGCCATCTGGACGGCGCGCAGCAGCAGGCGGTTGCGGTGCGGGGTGATCCCGTGCGGCGGGTCGATGCGGCGCAACGTCTGGACGGCGAGGGCGAGCAGGAGGAGCGTGGCCACCGCGAACCAGACCCGGGCGTCGGTCCACCAGGCGTCGTGGGCGGCCCGGGGCAGACCGAACAGGGCCATCCCCGGTTGGTACGGGGTGTAGCCGAGAAGCCGTTCGTCGGCGGGGAGGGCGGCGATGGCGTCCCGGGCCAGGTAGGGGGTGCCGTCCTCGACGAGCCGTCGGCCGGACTCCTCGATGACCAGGACCTCCTCCTGTGCCCGGTCGGTGCGTCCGGCGGCCCGTTGGGCGCTCTGCAGTCCCACCGGCACCAGGGCGACCACGGTGAAGGTCCCGGCGGTCACCGCCCACCGGGCGGCGGTGCCGGTCACTGGCGAGTCCGGGTGGCGACGGCGCACGAGGAGTTGACCGATGACGACGAGCGCGGCGACGAGGTAGCCGACGGCGGCCACGGTGCCCCAGCCACGGTGTGGCGGCAGGGTGGAGACGAGCGCGGTGACCGCTGCGAACACCGTCGATCCGGCGTAGAGGGCGAGGTCGAGGGGGAGACCGCCGGCGGCCCGGTCCAGGATCTGCCAACGGCTGCCCGACTCCCGGTCGGCGGCGACGATCACGCCGCCAGTCTGGCAGTGCGGTGCCCTCAGGCGGGCAGGTGGGGGTGACGGTCGGGGCGGGCCCGGCCGGGCTGGCGGCGACCGCCGGGCAGCCGGATGACCGCCCCGGAGTCGTGCAGTGGGGGCGCGAGGCTGCCGGGTCGCCCACCGGAGCCCCGGCGGAACGTGGCCAGGAGGGCGCTGGAGGACATCGGCCGGGCGAAGAGGTGGCCCTGGCCGGCGGTGCAGCCCAGCTCCCAGAGGGCACGTCGTTGCGGCTCGTTCTCGACCCCCTCGGCGACGACCGTGAGGTCGAGGCTGCGGCCCAGGTCCAGTGTGGAGCGGATGACGGCGGCTGCCTCGGCGGAGGTGTCCATCGCGGTGACGAAGCTGCGGTCGATCTTCAGTTCGTGTACGGGGACGCGGGACAGCAGGGACAGCGACGAGTAGCCGGTGCCGAAGTCGTCGAGGGCGAGTTGGATGCCGGCGTCGCGCAGTCGACCGAGCACCTGGTCGACGACGTCGAGTTGGCTGAGGGTGAGGGTCTCGGTCAGTTCCAGGATCAGCCGGTCGGGGGGCAGGTCGTGGGCGCGGAGTCGGGTCAGCACCGATCGGGGGAACTGCGGGTCGAGCAGGCTGCGGGGGGAGACGTTGACGGCGACCGGCAGGTCGAATCCGGCCTCGCGCCAGGCGGTGACGGCCAGCAGAGCCTGGTCGAGGATGGCGTCGGCGAAGGCGGGGAGCAGACCGGAGCGTTCCACCGCCTCCAGGAACCGCATCGGGTCGATCATCCCGTGGGTGGGGTGGTGCCACCGGGCCAGTGCCTCCGCGCCGATCGCCTCTCCGGTGGCCAGGTCGACGATCGGCTGGAAGTTGACTGTGAACTCCTGGTCGGCGACCGCGCGGGGCAGTTCGCCGCCGAGGGTCAGCCGGGCGAGGTCGGCGGTGTCGCTGGTCGTGGCGTACGTGCAGAGCCGCTGGCCGGAGCGTTTGGCCTGGTACATGGCGACGTCGGCGCGGCGCAGGAGTTCGGGCATCCCGCCGTCGGGACCGGGTACCGCGATGCCCCCGCTGGCCTCGACGCTGATCCGCATCCCGTCCACGTCGACGGGTTCGTCGAGCGCGCCGAGCAGCCGTTCGGCGCGGTGGGCGGCGACGGCCGGGGCGGGCAGGCCGCGCAACAGGACGGCGAACTCGTCGCCGCCGAGCCGGGCCACCAGGTCGTCGGGGCGGGCGGCGTGGCGCAACCGGTCGGCGACCTGGGCGAGGACCCGGTCTCCGGCGGTGTGTCCGAGGGTGTCGTTGACCTCCTTGAAGTGGTTGAGGTCGATCAGCACCAGGGCGGTGACCCCGTCGGCGTGTCGGGTGCTGAGTTGTCGGGTGCCCTGTTCCAGGAGGTGCCGTCGGTTGGCCAGGCCGGTCAGCGCGTCGTGGCTGGCGGCGTGGGCGTGCTCCTCGGAGACCCGGGCCAGCTCGGCGTACGCCTGGGCGTTGCGGACCGCGGTGCAGAGCGCCGAGGCGAAGGTACGCAGGGTGTACTGCTCGCGTTCGGAGAGGCGTACCGGCCCGTGGAACCCGAGTCGCAGGGCGCCCACGTCGTCGGTGCCGTCGTGTCCTTCGAGGGCGATCGGGACGACGGTGCCGGTGGTGGCGGCGGTGTCGTCGTGGGGGCCGTCGTAGGTGATGCCGGCGTTGGTGCCGCGTACGGTCCGGTCGACGGTGGGGAGTGCGATCTCGACCTCGTCGGCGGAGAAGAGTTCGGCGGCCTGGACGACGGCTGTGGTCAGGACCCGGTCGAGGTCGACGACGTTGAGTGCGTCGGTGGTCCGGGCGAGCCGCTGCCAGGTCTGCTGCTCGGTCCGGGCCCGGACCCGGGCGGAGTAGGCCAGGTGCAGGCTGAGCACCAGGGGCGGTACGGCGAGCAGCAGCCGTGGGTCGGCCCGCAGGATCAGCAGTGTGCAGACCGCCACCACGAACCGGGCGGCGAAGCCGGCGAGCCGGAGGTCCAGGTTGGTGCGGAACTGGCGGGGGATCTTGTTCCCGCTGGCCAGGGCGATGGCCGGGATCGCGAGGACGTCGTCGATGACGGCGGCGACGAGGTAGGCCACCGCCAGCGGTGCCACCATGTCGAAGGCCTGTTCAGGGGGCCAGCGCCAGTCCAGGGCGGTCAGGGTGATGACCGCGCCGAGCGCCACCAGGACGTTCTTGCCGACGCCGAAGGCCAGTTTGATCCGGGGCAGCCTGTGGAAGGCGATGGCGATGCCCACGGCGGTGCAGAGCACCACCCAGGGGCCGGGGGCGATGGCCGCCCCGACGATGATCGCGGTCTCGTTCCAGCTGATCGACTGGTTGGTGGAGCGGATCCGGATCCGGATGGTGACCCGGGTGCCCACGGCGATCAGGAAGGCCAGCATCACGACTGTCGCGCCGTCGGTGGCCGAGGTGGGGAAGGGCGAGGTCACGGCGAGGTGGAGCGCCCCGCCGACGACGGCGGTGGCGAGAACGACGACGAGACCGACGAGCAGCCGTAGCCGCCTGTCGGTCTCGTGTGCTCGTCGCTGGGAAAGTGTCACACCACTCCCCGGGCATCACGTCGTGATGCGTGCAGTCTAGTCGTTGCGCCGTCGCTTCAGTCGATTCAGGTCCAGTCGGTACCACGCACGGTTCCGCTCCCTTCATGCCCCAGCATCGATTCGAGGTGTTCCGAAGAAAGAGGGCGCCTCTGTCTGGTGGCAAGATTAGGGGAACTTTCACCCGGTTAGAAGGAATAAATGTCGTTATGGGCAACATAAGCCAAGTCGGGCCGTATTTGTCACGTTCTGTCCAGGGCGGAGAACGGAGCGCGGTGGAGGATTTCGCTGCGCGACCGTACGGTGGCTGGACGTCCGACTCTCATTGCCTGTCGGCGACGTACTGAACCGCATTCTTGCCGGTGACTTCAACCCGTCTCGAACCGGCATCCAAAAACCGCCTTCCACCTGCGGAAACATCCCCTGATCAGGGGTGATGGCAGCGATTCCCGGCGGCCGACGTGACGGAAGAATGGCGATGATCGCGCAAGGTGATCAGTCGTGGACGCTACCGTCGAAGCGTTGAATACGGCCGGTTCGGCTCGTGGAACTCATCGTCGTGAGTGATTGGCCGACTGCGGTACGACGCAATGCGGTGACGTCGGGGAGTGTTCACGCAACGGGTCGTGTCGACGCATCGAACCCCGATCACCGACCATCGCCATTGGCGAACCGGTGGTGACTATTGGTGCCCGTGTTCATCGTCCGTGACGGACGGGTCGCACAGGTGTGTGCGTACCGAGGGACTAGGCTTGCCGACCGTGACCGAACCCACGCAGCTCACCCACGTCGATGCGGCGGGCGCGGCCCACATGGTCGACGTCTCCGCCAAGCCGGTCTCCGGCCGGACCGCCGTCGCCGCCGGCCGGCTGCGGACCACCCCCGAGGTGATCGACCTGCTCCGGCGGGACGGGCTACCCAAGGGCGACGCGCTCGCCGTCGGCCGGATCGCCGGCATCATGGGGGCCAAGCGCACCCCCGACCTGATCCCGCTCTGCCACCCGATCGCCCTGCACAAGGTGACTGTCGACCTGCAGCTCACCCCGGACACCGTGGAGATCACCGCCACCGCCCGGACCGCGGACCGGACCGGGGTGGAGATGGAGGCGCTGACCGCCGTGGCGGTCGCCGGACTCACCCTCGTCGACATGGTCAAGGCCGTCGACCCGGCGGCGTCGGTCGACGCGGTACGGGTGCTCAGCAAGTCGGGCGGCAAGACCGGCGAGTGGCACCGCCCGGCGGACCGGCAGTGACAGTGGAGGACTCGGGTACGGCGCCGAACCCCATCCACGCCCGGGTGGTGGTCGCCTCCGACCGGGCGGCGGCCGGGGTGTACGTCGACACCAGCGGGCCACTGCTCGTGGACGGTCTGCGTCGGCTCGGCTGTGCGGTCGACCGGCCGGTCGTGGTGCCCGACGGCGAACCCGTCGGCGTCGCCCTGCGGGCGGCCCTCGCCGACGGGGTGCAGGTGGTCCTGACCAGCGGCGGCACCGGAGTGACCCCGACCGACCGGACCCCCGAGGTGACCCGGGCCCTGCTCGACTACGAGATCCCGGGCATCGCCGAGGCGATCCGGGCGTACAGCCGGGAGCGGGTGCCGACGTCGGCGCTGTCCCGGGGGCTCGCCGGGGTGGTCGGCCGGATGCTCGTGGTGAACCTGCCCGGCTCGACCGGTGGGGCCCGTGACGGCCTGGCGGTCCTCGCCCCGATCCTCGCCCACACGGTGCAGCAGCTCGCCGGAGGCGACCACTGAACCGTTCCCGCGGCTAGGCTCGGGGGTCCGGCCCCGGCCCATCCGTACCCCCGAGAGGCGGTCCAGTGAGCACCCAACCCCCTTCGGCCCCGGTCGCCGAGCCGCCGCCGGCCGGCTGGGAGGAGGCCCGCTCCCGGGTGTACGCCGTGGGGCTGGCCGCCGCGCTGCCGTCGACCCCCCGGCCGCTGGCCGAGGCGGACGGACACACCCTCGCCGAACCGCTGACCACCCGGACCGACCTGCCGGCCTTCCCCACCTCCAGCGTGGACGGGTGGGCGGTCCGGGGCGGACAGCCGTGGCGGGTCGTCGGACGGGTGCTCGCCGGCAGCACCCCGGCCCCGCTCACCAGCGACGGCACCACGGTGGAGATCGCCACCGGGGCGATGGTGCCGGAGGGCACCACGGCGATCGTCCGGATCGAGCACTCCGCCCGGGACCCGGAGGGGCTGGTGACAGGTGTTCCCCGCCCCCGACCGGAGTGGCGGCTGCCCGGCGAGGAGGCCCGGGCCGGGGAGGAGCTGGTCGCTTCGGGCACGCCGGTGGACCCGGCACTGATCGGGCTGGCCGCCTCCTGCGGGCAGGACACCCTCCAGGTGCGCCGCCCACCCCGGGCCGCGCTGCTGGTCTTCGGCGACGAACTGCTCACCTCCGGACCACCCGCCGACGGCCGGGTACGGGACTCCCTCGGCCCGTCCGTGCCGTCCTGGCTGCGCCGGTACGGATGTCAGGTGCGCGCCGCCGACGTGGTCGGCCCGGTCGCCGACACGTTGCCCGCGCACGTGGCGGCACTGCGGTCCGCGCTCGGCACCGCCGACCTGGTCTGCACCACCGGGGGCACCATGCACGGGCCTGTCGACCACCTGCATCCGGCGCTGGAGGCGCTCGGCGCGGACCACGTCGTGAACACCGTCGCCGTCCGCCCCGGGTTCCCGATGCTGCTGGCCCGGGTGACCTCCGACGACGGGCGGGTCCGCTTCGTCGCCGGTCTGCCGGGCAACCCGCAGTCCGCAGTGGTCGCCCTCGTCTCGCTCGTCGCGCCGCTGCTGGCCGGACTCCAGGGGCGTCAGCTGCCGGTGCTGCCGCAGGTCACCCTCGCCGAGCCGGTCCCCGGCCGGGGCGACTACACCCATCTGGCGCTGGTCCGGCTGGACCGGGCGACCGGGACTGCGTACCCGGTCCGGCACGTCGGCTCGGCGATGCTGCGCGGGCTGGCCGGGGCGGACGGGTTCGCGGTGATCCCGCCGGGCACCTCCGGGGCGGTCGGCGACCGGGTCCGGGTCGTACCGCTGCCCTTGCTGCCTGGGGAACGGACGTGGTGACAGCGTTCGGCACCGTGACCACCGAGCCTCTCGACCTGGCCGCACACGAGGCCGCGGTGGCCGACCGGCGGGCCGGGGCGGTGGTCTCCTTCCAGGGGGTGGTCCGCGACCACGACCACGGCCGGGCGGTGTCGACACTCGAATACGAGGGACACCCCGACGCCGCCGAGGTGCTCCGCGAGGTGGCCGCCGAGATCGGCGCGGACCCCGACGTCTACGCGGTGGCGGTGTCGCACCGCATCGGCCCACTGGCCGTCGGGGACGTGGCACTGGTCGCGGCGGTCAGCACCGCCCACCGGGCCGCCGCCTTCGCCGCCTGCGCGCGGCTGGTCGACGAGGTCAAGGCCCGGTTGCCGATCTGGAAGCGGCAGGTGTTCGCCGACGGCACCGAGGAGTGGGTCAACTGCCCCTGACCGTCGGCGGCGGGTCAGGAGCGGGTGACCACCGGTCGGTGGGTACGGCGTCCGGCCTGGTGCCCGGCGCGGTCCGGGTAGAAGGCCGGCTCGGCCCCCGGCCGCCACGGCAGCGCGGCCACCAGCACGATCAGGGCCAGCGCCAGGGAGTTCTCCATGAGGACGCCGAACAGCCCGTGGTGGTAGTGGGACACCTCGGGGAGTTGGTGCTCGTACGGCCAGATCGGGGAGACCAGGAAGAGCAGGTAGAGCCCGAGGGCTGCGACGCCGTGCCGTAGACCGGTCAGGGTCGGGTACCAGATCGGCGGGCGGAGCCCGGCCACCCCCGGCGGACCGCCGTCGGGCAGTCCGTTCGTCACCCGTGGGGGCAGGCCCCGGCTGGCGTCGCGGCGACGCAGCGCGCCGTCGGCCAGGATGATGATCGCCGGGATCACCCAGACCAGGTGGTGGGTCCAGGAGATCGGGCTGATCACGTTGGCGGTCAGCCCGACCAGGGTGAAGGCGGTCAGTTCGTCGCCGTCGGCGCGGGCGGTGGCCGCCCGGGACAGCCCGACGGCGAGCAGGAGGACCGAGAAGGCCAGCCAGAGCAGCCCGGGACTGTCGATCGAGTCGTAGAGCCGGGCCAGCAGCCCGGCCAGGGACTGGTTCGGCGTCATGTCCGCCGCGCCGACCCGCTCGGTCTGCCAGAGGACCCCGCCGAAGTAGGCGCGGGACTCCGCGCCGACGACGGCGAAGGAAGCGAAGGTCACCCCGATTGTGGTGCCGATGGCGGTGGCCGCCACCCGCCACTGCCGGGTGATGACCAGATAGACGATGAAGAGGGCGGGGGTCAGCTTGATCGCGGTGGCCAGGCCGATACCGACACCCGCCCAGGCGCCGCTGAACACGAACCGGTGCAGCGGCCCGGCGGTCGGGTCGTACCGGGTGCCGCGTCGGGACCGCCAGCGCAGACCCACCAGGTCGCCCATGACCAGCGCGAACAGCAGCAGGTTGACCTGTCCGTAGCCGAGGGTCTCGCGGGCGGGTTCCAGGGCCAGCGCCAGGGCGGTGGCGATGCCCACGGTGAACCAGAGCGGCCAGGCCAGCCGGTCGATGATCGGACGCAGCAGCGCGGCCAGGACCACGGCCAGGGCGGCGATGCTGGCCACCGCGTTGAGCAGCCCGGCCACCCCCACGGAGAGGTAGGCCATCGGCAGCATCAGCAGACCGGCGAAGGGCGGGTAGGTGAAGCCCAACGTGGTACCGGGCGAGATGAACTCGTACAGCTCACGACCGCTGGCCCACCACACCACTGCACCGTGGTAGATCCGCATGTCGAAGAAGTTGTAGGGCCGCCCGAAGAGCCCGACGGCCAGCCACGCGGCGTACGCCACGGCGGCCACCACACCGAGGCGGACAACAGTCCGTCGGTCGATCCGTCGGATCAGCCGCTGGACTTGGGCGAAGCGGCCCGCCCGTCTCCCGACGGTCGCCGGCATGGCGTGGCCACCCCCGTACCAAAATCTCGTTGTCCGTCCAGGTCCGGTACGGAGCCTAGAACGGTGCCGCACGTCTTTGCCTCCCGCGTTATATGACCGTGTCCGATCCCACACCTGTTTGCGACGTTTCTTGCACGTTAACGCCTTGGAGATGGTTCAGGTGATTGGTGGAACTTCTGGGGGATGCGGCCGGGGAGGGGTCACCGACGTGCAGGTCAGAGGGGGTGGCCGGGTGGGCTCGTGGTCCGGTCCGAGGCCGGGGGTCAGCCCGGGATTCGGCGTGCCGTGGCCGCCGAGCGGACAGCGATCCGGGCTTCCCGCCGGGCGGTACGGACGGCCCGCTGCACCGACCGACGTGAGTGCCCGATCCGGTGACCGGCCCGCCACCGCAGCCCCGGACGGCCCTCGGTGTCCGCCGCCGCCAGCAGCAGCCCACCGAGCAGCCCGAGGTTCTTCAGGAAGTGGACCTGGTTGCTGGTGCGGGTGGCCGGGTCGTCGTTGCTCCAGAAGGGATGACCGGCCGCTGTGGTCGGCAGGAGGGTCCCGGCGAGCAGGAGCGCCGCCGGACGGGAGAACCGGCCGGTCGCCAACATCAGACCGGCACCGAGTTGGACCGCCGAGTTGATCCGGACCAGGGACTCGGTGTCGGTGGGGACACCGGGCACCGTGTTCTCGATCAACGGGGCGATCCGGTCGGTCACCGGCTTCGCTGTCGACGCGAGCTGCCCCGGGTTCTGCAGGCCACGGGCACCGCTGACCACGAAGATGCCGCTCAACATGACTCGGGCGAGGGAGCGCACGGGTTTCATGGACCAGTCATACCCCGTCGGGGCGTCGGCTATCCCGGCAACCGCCGATTGCGGACCCGTACCCCAGTGGTGTCGGTCCGGTCGGAACCCCGCCGCGCCACGCCGCGCCGATCGTCAACGATGGATCGCTCAGGGAGTAACCTCGCGGCGTGACCAGCCTGCGGCTCCGACCGGAGGGTCCGGCCGACGCCGGCCCGGTCCGGCGGGTACTGGCCGCCGCGTTCGCCCGTCCCGACGTGACCGTCCCACCCGAGGTGCGACTCGTCGACGAGCTACGCGGCGGCGAATCCTGGATCCCCGAACTGGCGATGGTCGTCGAGTACGGCGGTGAGGTGGTCGGCTACGCCCTGCTCAGCAGGGTCCGGGTCCGTACCGGTCACCGCTTCGTCCCGGCGCTGGCCCTCGGACCGGTCGCGGTGGCACCCCACAGGCAACGGACCGGACACGGTACGGCGGTGGTGCAGGCCGCCCTGGACGGCGCCACCGAGCTGGGCGAACGACTCGTGGTGGTGCTCGGTGCCCCCGCCTTCTACCGGCGCTTCGGTTTCGAGTCGGCCGACCGGGCCGGCCTGACCGGCCCCTGGTCCGGGCTGGGGGAGCCGTGGCAGGCGCTGACCCTGCCCCCGTCGGTCAGCGGTGAGCAGCCGCCGCCACAGGGCGAGGTCCTCTATCCCGCCCCCTGGGCCAAGGTCTGACCCCGGCCTCCGGGGGCGGCGTGGGCCGGGCTTCCGGGGCGGCGCGGCCCGGTGGAGGGGTCAGGCCGGTTGGGTGCGCAGGTAGCGGCCGAAGTGCGGGACGGTGAAGGCGACGGTGCCGCGCTCACCCGAGTAGATCAGCCCCTTCTTGATCAGGGCGTCCCGGGCCGGTGACAGGCTGGCCGGTCTGCGCCCCAGGGACCTGGCGATCTCGGCGGTGGGCACCGCCGCGTCCATGTCGTCCCGGACGCCGTCCGCGCCCTCCACCACCCCGGAGAGGGTGGCCATCGCCCGCATGTACTCCCGTTCCGCCGGGGTGGCCCGCTCGAACCGGGAACCGAAGAACCCGACAGCCAACTCCGCCTCCGCCTCCGGGGCGGCCACCCGGACGTCGGCGTCGGTGATCGGGGAGCGCGGCGCGTGGTCCCAGGTCGCCTTCCCGTACGCCTGGACGAAGTACGGGTACCCGCCGGAGAACTCGTAGAGCAGGTCGAGGGCCTTCTGCTCGTACTCGACCTGCTCCCGGTCGGCGGGGGCGCAGAGTGCCTGGTCGGCGGCGAGCCGGTCCAACCTGTCGATCCGCTGGTACCGGAACAGCCGCTCGGAGTACGACTTCGCTGCGCTGAGCACCGCCGGGAGGTGGGGCAGACCGGCCCCGACCACGATCAGCGGCGCACCGAGCTGGGACAGCTCGTGACAGGCCGCGCAGAGCGCCGAGACGTCCTCCGCCCCCAGATCCTGCATCTCGTCGATGAAGACGGCGATCCCGGTACCGACGTCACCGGCGACCGCCGCCGCGTCGGTGAGGAGTTCGACGAGGTCGATCTCGATGTCCCCGGAGTCGCCCCGCCCGCTGCTTGCCGGTACGTCGATGCCGGGCTGCCACCGGTCCCGCACCTTCGGCGGGGTGCCGCCCCGGCCGGTCGGGGCGGCCCGTTGGGCGAAGGCCTTCAGGACACCGAGGAAGGCGTCGATGCGCTCCGGCGCCCGGTGCCGGGGTGCCAACTCGCGGACCGCCATGTGCAGGGCGGCGGCGATCGGTCGGCGCAACGACTGGTCGGGCCGGGCCTCGATCTTGCCGCTGCCCCAGAGTCGTCCGATCGCCTGCGACCGTAGCGTGTTGAGCAGCACCGTCTTGCCGACGCCACGCAACCCGGTGAGCATCAGACTGCGTTCCGGTCGCCCCCTGGCGATCCGTTCCAGGACGACGTCGAACACGTCCAACTCACGCCCACGCCCGGCCAGCTCGGGCGGACGCTGCCCCGCCCCGGGGGCGTACGGGTTGCGGACCGGATCCACGACTCGCACAGTATCGGCCCGTCTAGCTGCGACGATAGATTCCCGTAGAGGTGGGTACGGCGTGTCGGGGCGGGCGACGTCTCGACAGGTGTCTAGGGGTTTCTAGCCCTCGTCGAAGACCCGCCTAGATTCGGCTACCGATCCCGGCGCGGTCAGCGGAGCTTGAGGCAGAGGACGAAGTCCAGGGTGTCCAGGTCGCTGTCGTAGAAGTACCAGTTGGTGTACCCCTCGACCCCGGCGCACTTGGCCTCGGCGTCCCGCCCGCCGCTGGTCGCCTCGTCGAACCGGCGCAACACCTCGTACGTCTTCGGGGCGCACTCGGTGATCAGCAGCTTCGGCTGCCCGTCGACCATGCCGTCGTTGCGGACACACTGCCCCACCTCAGCGAACCGGGGGTCGGCCGACGACTCCGGGGCGGCACCCGGGGAGGGGGTGCCCGGATCGGGCAGGTCCGCCCCGGCGGCCGGCGGTTGGGTGGCGTCGGCGACCGGCTCCTCGGCCGACCGTTTCAGCAGGAAGACAGCGCCGCCACCGGCGAGTGCGACGACGGTGAAGGCCACCGCGATCGCGAGCAGTCGGATCCGCCACTGTCGACGGGGTGGGGGTTCCGGGTCGACGCCGGGTCCTTCGAGCGGAAACGGCAGCACCGAGTACGCCGACCCGCCCGCCGGTGGCCGCTCGTCGGTGGGGGCGTACCCCCGGTAGGGGGCTTGGTCGTGGTCGGACCGAGCGTCGGGGTCGTGGTCGGACCACGCGTCGGGACTGCCGCTACCCGGTGGCCTGTGGTACGCCATGACGCCTCCCGGTGGAGAAGGGGCCGACCTGCGCTGAGCGACCCGACCGGGTCACGGTAGCGCGACACGATGATCAGCTCACGTTCCGAAGGGTCACGACTTCGATGCGTGCCGGGGTCGAGGATTCGCCAGGTCGGGACTTCCCGCAGGTTCGGGGCCGCGCGTCGGGCCGACTGTGGATAACATCGACGTCCATGTCGGTCGACGTGCCCGTCGTCGCCCTGCTCGGTGTCGTCGCCGGGGCGCTGGCCGGTGCGGCGGTACCCGGGGTCACCCATCGGCTGGCGGTGGCCGCCGCGACGGCGTACCGGACGGGGTGTCGTCGGTGCGACGAGCCGCTGCCGCGCGGACTCCCCGGGTGGCTCCGGCACCGGTGTGCCCACTGCGGGCGGCGACTGGGACCGCCGGTCGGAGTCGCGGTGCTGCTCGGCGCGGTCGCCCTCGGCGGGTTGGCGGCGGCCCGCCCCGACGACCCGGGGCTGCCCGCGCTGCTCGCGGTGACCGCCGTCGGGCTGGTGCTCGGCGCTGTGGACCTGGACTGTCTGCGGCTGCCGGACCCGCTGGTGGGGGCGGCCGGAGTGCTCGCAGTGGTCGGCCTGACCGGTGCCGCCCTGCTCACCGGCGTCCCCGACCGGCTGGTCACCGCCTTCGTCGGGGCGGTCGGGTCGGCCCTGTTCTACCTGGTGCTGGCCCTGTCGCCGGGCTCCCGACTCGGCTTCGGCGACGTCAAGCTCGGTACGGTGTTGGGCCTGCCGCTGGGCTGGTCGGGCCCGCCGGTGCTGCTGCTCGGCCTGGTCCTGCCCGTCGTGCTCAACGGCCTCGTGGTGCTCGCCCTGCTGGCCGCCGGACGGGTACGCCGACACACCGTGCTACCCCTCGGACCGGCCCTGCTGACAGGTGCCTGGCTCGCCGCCCTGGTCGGGTGAGACCACCTCGACCAGGGCGGGGGCCTGCTCACATCAGCCGGAGCTGCCGGTCCCGGGGACGCCGGGGCTCGCTCTCGCCGAACCGCTCGAACAGCCCCGGGTCGATCGGGTCGAGGTACGGGGTGGGGGAACAGTCGCGTTCCGGCCCGTGTCGGGCCCGGCGGGCGGCGTGCGTGACGTAGAGCCGGTCCTGGGCACGGGTGAGACCGACGAAGAAGAGCCGCCGCTCCTCGGCGATCGCCGCGTCGTCAGGCGTCGAGCCGGGCCACCGCAACGGCAGCAGCCCGTCCTCGGCCCCGACCAGGAACACCACCGGGAACTCCAGGCCCTTCGCGGCGTGCAGGGTGAGCAGGGTGACCGCCTCGGCGCGGGGGTCCAGGGCGTCCACCTCGGCCCCGGTGGCCAGGTGGGACAGGAACGCCGGAAGGTCGTCGCCACACCGCCGGGCCAGCGGGGCGAGCAGGTCCACGGCGGCCCGTACGTCGGCGGGGCGGACCGCCCCGGAACCGTCCAGGGTCGGCACCGAGAACCGGTCGGCGAGCACCTGGGCGGCCAGCCGTACCCGGGCGGTCACCGAACCGTCGACCCCGCCGGTGTGGCGCAGTTCCCGGGCGATGGCCCCCACTCCCGGGCGGTCCCGCAGCCGGTCGTGCGACCGCTTCTGCACCGGGATGTTGCCCCGGGACAGGGCGTCCACGATGGGGGCGGCCTGGGCGTCGGTCCGGTACAGCACAGCGATGTCGCTGAACGACACTGTGGTGGCCCGGCCGTCGATCCGCCCCGAGTCCAGGGACCTGTGGGACAGCCCGCCGACCAGTTCGTCGATGGTCCGCACCAGGAAGTCCGCCTCGTCGGCGACCGAGGCGGCGGCGTACCGGCCGACCAGAGGGGCCTCCGGGTCGAGCCGGGCCGGGTCGAGCCGACGTCCCCGGACCAGCGACGACGGGGCGATGGCCTGCACCGCCGCCGCGAGGATCGGGGCCGACGACCGGTAGTTGCGGTTCAACCGGACCAGCCGGGCGTCGGTGAAGTCCTCGGAGAAGCGCAGGAAGTAGCCGACGTCTGCGCCCCGGAACGAGTAGATCGCCTGGTCCGGGTCGCCGATCGCGCACAGGTTGCCGTCGGCGGGACTGAGCAGCCGCAGCAGGTCGTACTGCACCGCGTCGACGTCCTGGTACTCGTCGACGAAGATCCACTGCCACCGGTCGCGGTACCGCTGCCTGAGCTTGCGGTCGGCGGTGAGCAGGGCCACCGGCAGGGTCAGCAACTCGTCGAGGTCGACAAGGTCGCGTTTGCGCAGCAGCGCCGTGTACGCCGCGTCGTCAGTACCGGCCTCGGACCGGGCCTCGTCCCGGTCGGCGTCGTCGGCGATCCGGAAGTCCGGCGCGAGCCCGGCCGCAGCGGCGTTCTCCCGCAGGATGGTCAGGCCCAGCGAGTGGAACGTGCCGACTGTGACGTCCTCGGCGACCGGCCCGAGCAGCCCGTCGAGCCGGTGCCGCAGCTCCTCGGCGGCCCGCCGGGTGAAGGTGATCGCCAGGCAGCGCTCCGGGAACACGTTCAGCTCGGCGCAGAGGTACGCGATCCGGTGCGTCAGGGTCCGGGTCTTGCCGGTCCCCGGACCGGCGACGATCAACAGCGGCCCACCCGGGGCGGAGGCGGCCACCCGCTGCATGGCGTCCAACCGGTCCAGCAGGCCGGTCCCGACCTCCTCCATGCCGGAGAGCATCGGCTCGAACGGTTCGTGCGGCGACGGCGACGGGGCCAGCGGCGGGGGTGGCGGTGCCACGACGGCCTTCCGCTTCGGTTCGGCCTTCGGCACCGTCGTACGCCGGGTCTTCGGCTTCGCCGTCGAGGCGGGGGCCCGCCGCTGCGCCGGAACGGGTACGTCGAACAACGTCTCCGCCTGTCCGGCGGCCCCTCGGGAACTCAACTCCACCGGGTCGAACAGGGTGATCACCCCGTACTCGCCGTCGAACCCGGGAACCCGTCGGACCTCGCCCCGGCGGAGCCGGCGGATCCCCTCGGCGAGCAGCTCCCCACCGGCCCGGTCGATCTCGTCGAGCGGTACGGAGGTGAGGATCTCCAGCTCCGAGCCGAGAGCGGCGACCAACTCGTTGAGCTTGCCCCCCACCTTCTTCGACTTCGGCCCGACCGAGTTGAGTTCGCCGAGGATCTCGGCCAGCGGAATGAGGTGGGTGACCGTCGGCGCGTCGGCGCGACGGTGCCCCTCGGGCCGGTCGGCCAACTCCTCGACCCGGCTGAGCACCCCCACGGTGAGGGGCCTGCCGCACTCCGGGCAGCGCCCCCCGGCCGCCCGGGTCTGCTCCGGTGACCAGTTCACCCCGCAGGCGCGGTGCCCGTCGGCGTGGTACTTCCCCTCCTCCGGAAAGAACTCGACGGTCCCCACCAGCCCGTCGCCGGTGCGCAGCGTCTCCCGGATCGAGAAGTAGTCCCGGGCACCTGCCAGGACGGTCGCCTCCCGACCCAGGGCGGGCGGGGAGTGGGCGTCGGAGTTCGAGACGAGCTGGTAACCGTCGAGGCTCCCCACCCGCCAGTTCATCTCCGGGTCGGACGAGAGCCCGGTCTCCACGGCGAAGATGTGGCCGGCCAGGTCGGCGTAGCAGTCGGCGATGGCGTCGAACCCGGACTTCGAGCCCAGCGCGGAGAACCAGGGGGTCCAGATGTGCGCCGGGACCAGGAACCCGTCCGGGCTCGCCTCCAGGGTGATCTCCAGGAGGTCGCGGGAGTCCAGACCGAGGATCGGCCGACCGTCGGAGGCGATGTTGCCGATCCGACCCAGGGCGGTGTTGAACCGGGCCGCCGCGTCGAGATCGGGCAGGTAGATCAGGTGGTGGACCTTCCGGGTCCGGTCGTCCCGCTTGTAGATGGTGGAGATCTCCACGCTGAGCATGAACCGGACCGGATCGGCGTCGGCCCCGTCGGCCAACCGGGGCGGCAGCCGCCGGGCGATGTCCCGCTCCGCCTCGGGGGAGAGCCGGTACAGGCCCGGCTCCGCCGGGTGCAGTGTCTCCCGCAGGTGGTCGTACCAGGCGGGATGGGTGAAGTCACCGGTGCCGAGGACGCCGATGCCCTTGCGCCGGGCCCACCAGCCGAGGTTCGGCAGGGTCAGGTCCCTGCTGCACGCGCGGGAGTACCGGGAGTGGATGTGCAGGTCAGCGACGAAGGACGGAGGGCCACCGGAGGGTACGGAACTGAACGGGGGCACGCCGCATCCTGTCACGCCCGCTCACGTACCCACCCGCCGCCACGCACACTCGTGACCTCTGCGATCCCCCGTCAGCTGGTCGACCCCGGAACCGGCCATCGACAAAACCGCCAATTCAGACGGATCGCAGCTCCACCAGGGTGATCTGCGGCGGAGCGCCGACCCGGACCGGAGGACCCCAGAAACCAGCCCCGTTCGTCACGTAGACCTTGGTGCCGTCCACCTCGCCGAGGCCGGAGACCACCGGCTGCTCCAACCGGACCGCCAGGTTGAAGGGGACGATCTGCCCGCCGTGGGTGTGCCCGGACAGTTGCAGGTCGACGCCGAACTTCGCGGCCTCGAACGCGGCGACCGGCTGGTGCGCCAGGAGCACCACCGGGCGGCTCGGATCCCGGTCACCCAGGGCTGCGCCGAAGTCGGCGGGAGCGGCCACCCCGGTTCCGGCGGCGCTGACGTCGTTGACCCCGGCCAGGTCGAGTACGCCGCCCCCGGCGCGGATCTCCTCCCGCTGGTTCTGCAACACCCGCAGACCCAGCCGGTCCACCTCCTCCACCCACTCCTCCACCCCGGAGTAGTACTCGTGGTTGCCGGTGACGAAGAAGTTGCCGTGCCGGGACTGGATGTCGCGCAGCGGGGCGGCATCCTCGCCCAGCTCGGCGACCGTACCGTCGACCAGGTCACCGACGACGGCGACCACGTCGGCGTTCAGCCGGTTGATGGCGGCGACCATCCGCTCGGTGTGCACCCGCCCGCGCAACGGGCCGAGGTGGACGTCGGCGACGGTGGCGATCCGCAGCCCGTCCATGCTCCGGGGCAGTTTCGCCAACGGGATCTGCACCCGGTCCAGGTGCAGCGGACCGAGGGCGGTACGGACGCCGTACCCGGTGATGCCGACAGCGGTGAGCCCGGCGAAGATGGCCGCACTCCGGGCCAGCAGGAGCCGTCGTCCCGGGTCGTGGTCGGGCTGTGGGGCGGGATCGCCACCTGCCTGCTCCGTCGACCCGTCAGTGCCGGTGCCCCCGGTCGCCGGGGCCGTCGTCGCAGCGACCTCCGGCCGGTCCACCGCCGGTGCGGACCCGGTCTGGTCGGCCGCGTCGGTGTTCGGGTGCTCCGTCGTTGCGGCACCCACCAGGGCCGGGGCTGCGGGGGCGGTGGACGGAGCGGCCAGGTTCTCGCGTCGGCGCAGCACCGCCCGGGCGACCAACAGCGGCACCTCCAGCAGCAGCAGGAGGACCAGCAGGTAGAACATGACAGCGAGCCAGAGGTATCCGGGCCACGCCAACCAGTAGAGACCCGCCCTGGTGCCGATCAGAGTCGCCGGCACCAGCAGCCCCAGGACCAGGGCGGCGACTGCGCCGATCCGCCGCCACCGGCCGGGCCGGGTGGTGTCCCGGACCAGCCGCCGCCACAGGTAGTAGTGGATCAGACCGGTGATCAGCGCAAGGGTTCCCACGAACCCGAGGACCGACAACAACGGAGCCTCCCTCAGCCGCCCGCGAAGGGGGGCAGTACGTCGATCGTCACCCCGGCCGGCAGGGGGGTACGACGATCATGACAGGCCGTTCCGTCGACCAGGAAACTCGCCACCCGCAGTACGGCGGCGAGCCGCTCGCCGTGCCGCTGCGCCAGTTCTGCTGTGAGTTCGTCCAGCGAGCGCCCGGCGGATGCGGACTCCTCGGACACCCCGGCGGCGGCCCGAGCCCCGGCGAAGTACCTGACGGTGACCTGCTGCACTGTCAGCCCCCGATTGCCGACATCGGCCGGGCGGGCTGGAGGAAGGTGGGGTCGTCGATGCCGTGTCCGGCCCGCTTGCCCCACATCGCCGCCCGCCAGCGCCGGGCCAACTCGTCGTCGTCCGCCCCGACCCGCAGTGCCCCCCGCAGGTCCGACTCCTCGGTGGCGAACAGGCAGGACCGGACCTGCCCGTCGGCGGTCAGCCGGGTCCGGTCGCAGTCTCCACAGAACGCCCGGGTCACGCTGGCGATCACACCCACCCGGGCCGGGCCGCCGTCGACCAGCCAGGTCTCGGCGGGGGCGGCACCCCGTACGGCGGGGTCGGGGCTGAGATCGAACGTGGTGGCGAGGGCGGCGAGGATCTCCTCGGCGGTGACCATCCGGCTCCGGTCCCAGCCGTGCTGGGCGTCCAGCGGCATCTGCTCGATGAACCGCAGCTGGTAGCCGTGGTCGAGAGCGAACCGGAGCAGGGCGGGGGCCTCGTCGTCGTTGACCCCCCGCATCAGGACAGTGTTGATCTTTACGGGGGTGAGTCCGGCTGACGCGGCCCCGGCCAGCCCGGCCAGGACGGCGTCGAGCTGCGACCGGCGGGTGAGCTGCCGGAAGCGCTCCGGGTCGAGGGTGTCCAGGGAGACGTTCACCCGGTCGACCCCCGCCGCCCGCAGCCCCGACGCGACCCGGTCCAAGCCGATGCCGTTGGTGGTCAGGCAGATCCGGGGCCGGGGACGCAGCGCGGCGACCTCGGCCACGATCCCGGCCAGGCCGGGACGGATCAGCGGCTCCCCTCCGGTGAACCGGACCTCGGTCACCCCGAGCCGACCCACTGCGACCCGGACCAGCCGGACGATCTCGGCGTCGGTGAGCAGGTCCGGTCCGGCGAGCCAGGGCAGACCTTCGGCGGGCATGCAGTAGGTGCACCGCAGGTTGCACTTGTCGGTCAACGAGACCCGCAGGCCCCGGGCGACCCGGCCGTACCGGTCGACGAGGCCCTCGGCGGATGGCGCGACGGGGGGCACCGGTCGACGGTAGCGCGTCCGGCGTTACTCAGGGTGCCCCGCGCTCAGGGCGTCCCGCGCGGCGGCGGCCACGGCCGCTCGGTACTCGGCACCGAACAGTGCGGTGTGCACGAGGAGCAGGTGCAGCTGGTGCAGCGGGACCCGCGCCCGCCACCCCGCCGCCAGGGGCCATTCGTCCTGGTACGCACCCAGGATGCGATCGCCGTGGGCGACCCCGCCGAAGAGCGCCAACTGGGCCAGATCCGTCTCCCGGTGACCGCCGTGCGCCGCCGGGTCGATCAACCAGACCCGACCGTCGGCCCCCCAGAGCAGGTTGCCCGGCCAGAGGTCGCCGTGGATCCGGGCGGGCGGTTCGTCCCCACCGAACTCGCCGATCCGCTCGATCACCGCCTCGACCAGCGCGGTCTCCGTCGAGGTGAGGGCACCGTTCGCCACAGACAGTCGCAGGTACGGATCGAGTCTGCGACCTGCGAACCAGGTCGACCAGGGGCCGTCCTGCGGGGTGTTGTCCTGCGGCAGTGCCCCGACGTAACCCGACCACCGGGCACCGAACGCCGGCGCGCCGGCCCGGTGCAGCCGAGCCAGATCCCGACCGAACCCTTCGGCCGCCTCCGGAGTCGGCTCGCCGGTCTCCACCCAGGCGAGCGCCAGCAGACCCGGGAGGGCCACCAGGACCTCCGGCACCGGGACCGCCTCCGCCTCGCCCAGCCAGTGCAGCCCGGCCGCCTCGGCGGCGAAGAAGCCCTCCGGCGTCGGCTCCCCGGACCGCTGCGGCCACGACTTCGTCAGGATCGAGTGACCGTCGTCCAGGGTCAGCCGAGAGGCCGCGCAGATGCTGCCGCCGGTGACCGGCGTCTCCCGGATCCGCTGGTGCGCCAGGAAGGTCGGCAACTGGGTCGGATGCGCCCGCAGGTAGGCAAGGTCCATCAGCGCTACGAAATCCGTTCACGACTTTTTGTGCGAGTGGTGCACCGACAACCTTGGCGGCTTTCCCAACGATGAGACTGCAGCCCGGCTGACGAGCTCTCTGCTGCAGCCTGGCTTCAATCGACCGATGTCGACTCGCGCGAAGGCGTCAGTCTCGCTCGGTCGCCCGGGCTACGAACGCCCGCCACGCCGTCGGGGTGAACGCGAGCACCGGACCGGCCGGGTCCTTCGAGTCCCGTACGCCGACGACGCCGGGAAGATTGTCGGCAACCTCGACGCAGTTACCGCCGTTGGTCGACGAACGGGACGACTTTCGCCAGGTCGCGTGAGTCAGGTCCATGTCTTGGCCACCTCTGTGAGTGCGTCGATAGTCATGCTGAGCGGCAGTGCTTCACCTCTGACCGCCTCCCAGGACAGACCAAGCCTAGCGATCCCCTCGGGGTGCTCGACGATCTGCGCCGACAATTGGTTGTCGACGTATCCGGCCCGCCCCCCGTCCGGAAGGTCGGCCAGGACGAAGGCTCCCGCCAGCCCCGAGTAGATACCAGCGCTCTGCGGCACGACGTGCAACTGGATATGAGGGCTCTCGGCGCATGTCACGAGGTGCGCGAGCTGCTCGGCCATCACGTCCGCGCTGCCGCACGCGCGGCGAAGTGCCATCTCGTCCAGCACCACGAAGAGGTGCGTAGCAGGGTCACGGGCCAGTACCGCTTGGCGCTCCAGTCGCGTCGCCACGAGCTGGTCGAGGTCTGCCGCCGGCACCCGGGCGGCGCGGAAGGTCGCCCGCGCGTACGCCTCGGTCTGCAACAAGCCCGGCACGAAAGCGTGTTCGTAGCACCGTAGGGCGGTCGCCTCGCGTTCGATCTCGACCCACTCACGCAGCCACACGGGGGCAGTCTCGCCCTTGACCAGTTCATCCCAGAGCGTGGCGAAGTAGCTGTCGGTGTCGAGTGCGCCGTCGACCGCAGTCAAGTACGGCAGCGTCGGGGGCTTCGTCCCGGTCTCGATGGCGCTGACCTGGGAGTCCGAGCAGAACACCCGCTCGCCCAGCTGGGCCTGTGTCAGCCCGGCGGCAGTCCGGCGCCTCCGTAACTCCCGGATCAGGTACTCCGATGGTGAGATTCCCACGGTTTCCACGCCTCTCCATGACCTACCCGACGGTTCCCTGTCGGTCCGTGCCCGGTCACTGCGTTCCGCGATCGGGCGGTGACTCTTTCGAGCCTAAGGCTGCACCGTCCAAGGTGGAAGGCAGGACAGCGCGGGGCGCGTTCGACCGCGACGGGGGTGAGCACCGTCGCACCGTCGAGCGACCGGCACGCCCGCGCCCGCTGTCCCGAGGGAGCCGCCTCGCGGTCCGGTCTGCTGGCGGGCGGCTCCCTCCCCATAGGCAACCATGGAGAGGGGCGCATCATGCGATTCGGCCGCCGAAGTAGACGCCGACAGTCCGACCAGCAACGGCATCCCGTCCGCCCGCGTACGCCGGTCGCTTCGGACTGGGCGAACGAGCGTACGGCTGTCTTCCCGGTCGTCCGCCCTGGCACGGCGGGGCACCTGACGCCCGCTCAGGCGTGGCGGGCCAACCAGGGGCGGTCGCTGTGATGATCCCCGCGCCTCTCGACGGCGCGGTCGGGCATATTGGGTGTGGGCCGCTCTGGGACTGCGAGAGCTGCGCCCTGCCGTGGCCCTGTCCGACGTACCGCGAGGCGGGGTCGACGGCGCAGCGCCTCGGCGGGCTGGTCTACATGGCGCACCGCGCGCTGCGGGACCTGCGCCACCTCCCGCCGATTGAGGTGGTCCGCCGGTTCCTGTTTCCCATGGAACTCTCCGACGACCAGGCACGCACGATCACGCTCAACCTGCTGAGGTCGAGGACGCCGGTCCCGGACCCGCCCCGTACGTCCCACGTGCCGATGCGCCCACTCTGGCAGTGCTCGGCGTGCCGCGAGTCGTGGCCGTGCGAGCCGGGCCGCCGGGCGATCGTGCACGCGTTCGACGGCGACCGGTCGTCGCTGCTGCTCCACCTCGGCGCGATGCTCGCCCACGCGGGTGACCAGCTCTACCAGATCGGTCAGCGTCCGTCCCCCGACGACCTCGACCGCCGCTTCCTCGCGTGGGCGCGGACGGAACCCGAGCCCGCCGAGAGCTGACCCCGCGCGTGCTCCCCGGCCGCCCGTCCCCGGGGCGTCTCCCCGGTCCCCCGCCGTCGCGACGCCCCGGGGGCGGGCCTTTTACGAACGGCTGGAACGCATAGCGCTTGCCCTGCCGGAATTCGCGCAGTCTGCGCGCCGAACGGCCGAGCGCGGACATCGGGCGAACGTACCTGCCGACTGCATAGACAGGCATGGACATGCCCACGTTCCAGGATCGGACTCCGCTGAGTAGTTTCCTGTGACCGCCGGTGATGTCAGTGCACGCACAGCGCTCGCGGCCCGCGAGACAGAAGCTGTCGCCGTGCGTACTTTCCTGCGACATGACGACCAACGGGCAGACCGACAACGCGCCGCGCGACCGACACCGCATCATTGTCGAGTATCTGAAGACCGTTCCCGGTGTATTCAGGAGCGCCGCTCTACTTCTGGGCGCTGTGACGGCCTTCGTCGTAACGCTGGCACGGTGACGAACCCGAGTGCCCGCCGGAGCGTCTCCGGCGGGCACTCGGCTTTCAGGCGGTCGCCGCCGCCTAGCGGCGACGTGGCTGCACTTTGTCGGTGGTTAGGTACCGCCTCACGGTCCTTTCGCTCGCGCCCACGCGGCCCGCGAGCTATGGGGCGTCGCCGGGCGGGACTGGTAGCACCACGGGTGGGACGACGTCGGCCGAAGCACGTCCGGGCGTCGCGCGCGTATTTCTTGCATGAGGTAAACCAACTCCCTGACCAGGGAGAACACTCTGCGTTATGTGGATAACTCGCGTGTCGTCCACAGGCCCCCACGGGAGACGCCGTCGCCGCGCAGGCTGCCGTCATGACGCAGATCGATCGACTACGGCTCGCCGTCCGGTCCCCCGGGGACCTGATCGCCGCCGTGCCGTACCTGCTCGGATTCCATCCCGTCGACAGCGTGGTGGTGATCGCGTTCCGGGGCCAGCGGATCGTCTTCGCCGCCCGGGCCGACCTGCCCGAGGTGGGCACCGACCCGGGTCTGCCGGCCCGGCACCTGGTCGAGGTCCTCGGGCGGCAGGACGCCGAAGCGACGACGCTCGTCGGCTACGGTCCGCCGGCCCGGGTGACGCCGAGCATCGACGCGGTCCGGGCCGCGCTCGACGACACCGACCTGGTGCTGATCGACGCCCTGCGGGTGACCGACGGCCGGTACTGGTCCTACCTGTGCACCAGCCCCGGATGCTGCCCACCGGAGGGCACCGCGTACGACCCCACGTCGAGTGAGGTGAGCGTCGCGGCGGTCTACGCCGGTCAGGTGGCCCTCCCCGACCGGGCCTCGTTGAGTGCTCAGGTGGCACCGGTGACGGGGTCGGCCCGGACGGCGATGCGGGACGCCACCGACCGGGCCGGACAGCGGCTCCAGGAACTGCTCGACGAGGCGTCCCCGGTCGAGGCGGAGCCGGTGGGGCAGACCGGCCCGGGGCTCGCCGAGGCGGAGCGGGAGGCGCTCGACGCGGCCGGGAGGAAGGCGGTACGGGACACGCTGCGTCGCCACCGTCGCGGCGGACACCTGACCGACGACGAGGTGGCGTGGCTCAGCCTGCTCCTGGTCCACCTGCCGGTCCGTGACCACGCCTGGGAACGGACCGACGGGCGGGACGAGGACATCGCGCTCTGGTCGGACGTCCTGCGCCGGGTCGATCCGGAGGTGAGCGCCGCCCCGGCAAGTCTGCTCGCCTTCGCCGCCTGGCGGGCGGGACAGGGCGCGCTCGCCGCCGTCACCCTGGAACGTGCCCTGGCCGAGCATCCCGACTACTCGCTCGCGCTGTTCCTCGACGACCTGCTCCGCCGGGGCACACCCCCGTCCCGGCTCGACGGCTGGCCGGGCACGGTGGCCGCCGACGCCGACGCCGACGCCGACGCCGACGCCGACGCCAAGGCAAAGGCGGTGGTACGCGCCCGGCACCGCCGACCCCGTCGCCGTGGCCCCGGCCCCCGGGCCTGAGCGCCCGGCACCGGCCAGAGGGCCTGGGTCGGTCGAAGGAGGTACACCGGGATCGTCGCCGGTGACGATTCGTCGAGGCGAGAACCCGTCGACACTGAACTCATGGTTTCCGCCCCGGACGGTGCCCGATGAGCACCGGACTACTCCTGTCGCTCCTCGGGCTCGCGCTCGTCGACAGCACCAGCATCGGCACCCTGTTCATCCCGATCTGGCTGCTGATGTCGCCCGGTCGGGTCCGGGTCGGCAGGATCCTCGCCTACCTGGGCACCATCACCGCGTTCTACTTCGCTGTCGGGGTGCTGCTCGCCGTCGGCGGAACCCGGATCGTCGCCGCGCTCGACGGGACGTTCGACAGCCGACCGGTGCTCTGGGCGCAACTGGCCCTGGGGGTGGCACTGTTCGCCCTGAGCTTCCGGTACGACGGAAAGCGCAACCGCAAGGGCGGCGGGGTGCTGCGGTGGCGTGACCGGGCCACCGGGGGCGACTCCTCGGTCCGGTGGCTGGTCGGGTTGGCGCTGCTGGCCGCGCTGGCCGAGGTGGCGACCATGTTGCCGTACCTCGCAGCGGTGGGTCTGCTGACCACCGCGGAGCTGTCCGGTGCCACGACGGTGGCGCTTCTCGGCGCGTACTGCCTGGTCATGGTCCTGCCGGCGGTGGTCCTGCTGGTGGCGCGGGTCGCCCTCCCGGGGCCGGTCGAGCCGCTGTTGGCGCGGCTGAACAGGTGGATCACCGAGAAGGCCGGTGGCGCGCTGGGTTGGGTACTCGGCATCGCGGGGTTCCTCCTCGCCCGGGACGCCGCCGTCCGACTCGGCCTGTTCGACCTGCTCAACCGGTGACGTCGACGGTGATCCGCCCGGGGTGGGTGTAGACGTTCATGCTCCGGTCCCGGAGGAACCCGACGAGGGTGATCCCGGCCTCGTCGGCCAGGTCGACGGCGAGACTGCTGGGGGCGGAGACCGCTGCGAGCACCGGCACCCCGGCCATCCACGCCTTCTGGGTCAGCTCGAAGCTGGCCCGCCCCGAGACCAGCAGGAGGTGCCCGGCGAGCGGCAGCCGCCGTTCGCGGACCGCCCAGCCGACGACCTTGTCCACAGCGTTGTGCCGGCCGACGTCCTCCCGCAACACCACCGGACCACCGTCGGCGGTGAACAGCCCGGCCGCGTGCAGACCACCGGTGCGTGCGAAGGCCCGCTGCGCGGCACGCAGCCGGTCCGGCAGGTCGGCCAGGACCTCGGCCGGGACGGTGACCGGGTCGTCGGTCACGGCGAACAGCGACCGGGTACGCACCGCGTCGATGCTCGCCTTCCCGCAGACCCCGCACGAGCTGGTGGTGTAGAAGTTCCGGGTCGGGTCGGTGGTCGGCTCGGGTACGCCCGGGGCCAGTACCACGTCGACGACGTTGTACGTGTTCGGTGTCTCCGCCCCGGCGCAGAGTTGCGCGGTGAGGACGTCGTCGGCCGACCTGATCAGCCCCTCGGTGAGCAGGAACCCGACAGCCAGGTCGAGGTCGTCGCCGGGGGTCCGCATCGTCACAGCGAGGGGCCGACGTCGACCGGGCCCCGCCGGACCGACCCGGATCTCCAGCGGCTCCTCGACGGAGAGGCTGTCCGGTCGGCGTACCGACCGGCGGTCGGGCGGGGTGTCGAGGTCGATCCGCCGGATCGGGCGGCGGTCGGTGGCACGTCCCATGGCGTCATCCTGCCCGACGGATCCCGTGTCGGCCCGGGTGCCGCTACCGTGACCGGATGACTCCAGACCGGAACGGTCTCCGGTGACCACCGACCGGACCGCACCACCGGACCGTTACGCGGCGGTGGTGCTGGCCGGCGGGGCGGCCCGCCGGATGGGTGGGGCGGACAAGCCTGGGGTCCGGGTGGGGGGCCGCTCGATGCGGGACCGGGTTCTCGACGCCGTGGCGGACGCCGAGCCCCGGGTGCTCGTCGGCCCCGAGCCGGTCGAGGCATTCCCGGTGAAGGTGCAGACCACCCGGGAGGATCCCCCGGGGGCAGGCCCGGTGGCCGCTGTCGCGGCCGGGTTGGTGCTGATCGACCCCGAGGTCCCCGTCGTCGCCCTGCTCGCCGCCGACCTGCCGCTGCTCACCGGGGAGGCGGTGTCGTCGCTGCGGCGGGAGTTCACCGGGGGTACGGCCGACGGCGTCTGCTTCGTCGACGACGACGGACGTCGGCAACCCCTCTGCGGGGTGTGGCGGGTCTCGGCACTGCGGACCGCCCTGACCTCGGTCGCCGACGGGCGCGCTGACGGGCTCGTCGGGGCGTCGATGCGTACCCTCCTGGCCGGGCTGAACGTCACCGAGCTGCCCTGGTCTGGTGCGGGGCCTCCGCCGTGGTTCGACTGTGACACTGACGACGACGTACGCCGGGCCGAGGAGTGGGTGCGATGACGGTGATGGACGAGTGGGTCGTGGCGGCCTGCGCCGAACTGGGTCTGGACCCGACGCAGGTGCCGGTGCCCGTCGTACTGGATCTGGCCCGGGACGTGGCGCACCAGGTGTTGCGTCCGGGGGCGCCGGTCAGCGCGTACCTGATGGGGGTCGCTGTGGGTCGGGGGGCGGATCCGGCGACGGTCGCGGCCCGACTGACCGAACTGGCCGGTTCCTGGCCGGTCGAGATGGGCGGGGGCGGCGGCCCCGACGGGGCCGTGTCCGATCCCGGTCGCGACTGATTCGCCCGCCCCGTGCCGTGGGTAGGGTGACCTTGACGGACGGAGGCGATGATGACGGCAGACCACCCCTCGGCGCCGGCTGACCCGACCGGCGACCCCCCGCCGGAGCACCACGAGCCGATCCTGCTCGACGCGCCGACCACGGCCGACCTGCGGGCCAAGGTGACCCAGGCCTGGCAGGAGTTCGCGCGGGCGCTCGCCGGGCGACTGCGGGACCTGCCCACCGGTACGCACATCGAGCTGACCCTCGACCCGACCGCCTCCGGCACCGGTGACGCCGTCTACTCGATCAGCGTCGACGTGGTGGCCGAGGGGCGGGTCTCGGCGCGGGCCGTCGGCAACGCCACCCTGCCGCAGGGGTACCGCATGGACCGGGCTGCGGTGGCGGACATGATCGCGCTCGGCTGGTCCCCGCCCGGGGTGGTCGAGGGTTCGGGTGGGGACTTCGGCCTGGAGGGTACGACGGCGGAGGGGAGCAGGCTCGCCGCGCTGCTCGCCCGGACGCTGCGCGACGTCTACGGCGCCCCGCACCCGGCCTTCCTGGTGTACCTGGTGCACGACGCCCAGGGGGAGCCGATCACCGTGGAACCCCTGGGGACGGCGCGCAGTGAGTTCGGCCCGGACCGGGACGTCGAGGCCGACCTGGACGAGGCACTGGCGGCGGCGGCCGGTCAGAGCGCCGAGAACGACGTGGACACCCTCGACGAGCGGGTCCGCACCGTCGTGTCGACGATGTTGAAGTCCAAGTCCGACCTGTTGCAGATCGACTCCGACGGGGACATCAACATCCGGGCGGGTTCGGCGATGGTCTTCGTCCGGGTACGGGACAACCCGCCGCTGGTCGACGTCTTCTCTCCGGTCCTGACCGAGGTGGAGCCGACCGAGCGGCTGTACGTCAGGCTCTCCGAGTTGACCAACCGGATGCCGATCGGCCGGCTCTACTGCGCCGACGACACGGTGTGGGCCTCCATCCCGGTCTTCGGCCGGAACTTCCAGGCCACCCATCTGATGCTGGCGGTGCAGGTGATGACCGGTCTCGCCGACGAACTCGACGACCGCCTGCACGGTGAGTTCGGTGGGAAGCGGTTCTTCGGCGAGGGGGACAAGCCGGGCCGTCGGGACGCCGAGGGCGACCCGGACCACCGGACCGGCATGTACCTCTGAACGCGGTCAGGCCGGGCCGACGCCGGGGGACTCGACGAGCCGGGAGAGCACGATGGTGCTCCGGGTGGAGGTGACGAAGGGTTCCGCCCGGAGTCGTTCCAACGCCTCCTCCAGGTGGGAGATGTCGGCGGCCCGCAGGTGGACCAGGGCGTCGGCCTCTCCCGAGACGGTGTAGGCCCCCACCACCTCGGGGTGCCGACGGGTGGCGATCCGGATCTGGGCCGGGGTGGTCCGTCCGGCGCAGAACAGTTCGACGAAGGCCTCGGTGGTCCAGCCCACCGCGGCCGGGTCGACCACGGCGGTGAACCCCCGGATCACCCCGGTCGATCGCAACCGGTCCACCCGGCGCTTGACCGCCGGCGCGGAGAGTGACACCCGGGCGCCGATGTCCGCGTACGACGCCCGCGCGTCTGCGACGAGCAACGCAATGATTCGCTGGTCAACGTCATCTATCTGCAACGTTCCGCCTTGGGCAAGCAATGTTCGCGGCTGTTGCTAAAGTTTTACGCTACCTACGCTTGGTAATCGTGAAGCAGCAGCGAGTCGCGCGAAAGCGGACATACCTCATGTGCTCGCCTCAGCACTTCGCTGTCGAGTACGCGATCAACCCGTGGATGGACCCGACCGCCCCCGTCGACCGGGAACTGGCGGTCAAGCAGTGGGAGGGGCTGCGTGAGGCCCTGACCGGCCTCGGACACGAGGTGCACCTGCTCGATCCCGAACCGGGCCTGCCCGACATGGTCTACGCCGCGAACGGGGCGTTCACCGTCGACGGCACCGCCTACGGCGCCCGGTTCAAGCACGACCAGCGGGCCGCCGAGGCGGCGGCGCACCGGGCCTTCTACGCAGACCGGGGCTGGCGGTTCGTCGCGCCGGTGGAGACCAACGAGGGCGAGGGTGACCTCGCCTACCTGCCGCAGGCCCATGGCGGCCTGGTCCTCGCCGGGTACGGCTTCCGCACCGCCCTGGCGGCGCACGCCGAGGTGGAGGAGGCAATGGGGCGTCCGGTGGTCTCGCTACACCTGATCGACCCGCGCTTCTACCACCTGGACGTGGCGCTCGCCGCGCTGGACGACACCAACGTCGTCTACTTTCCCGGTGCCTTCTCGGCTGCCAGTCGACGGGTCCTCGCCCAGCTCTTCCCGGACGCGGTCCTCGCCGACGGCGACGACGCGATGTCGTTCGGCCTGAACCTGGTCGGCGACGGGCGCAACGTGGTGCTCAACGCCGAGGCGACCGGGCTGGCCGGGAAGCTGCGCGCCGTCGGTTACCACCCGGTCCCGGTGGACCTGGCCGAGTTGAAGAAGGGCGGCGGCAGCGTGAAGTGCTGCGTCGCCGAACTCCGCCCCTGACCCGCCGCCCCGGCGGTGTCAGCCCAGGGTGACCAGTTCGTTGATCAGAACGTTGGAGAGCAGCTGACCGTCGCGCTGGACGGTCCGCAGGTACCACCGCTGCTGCGGGGTACGCGACTGGTTGAACTGCCACGCACCGCGCGGACTGTCGATCTGGCCGATGCGGCCCAGTGCCAGGTTGACCTCCTGCGGGCTGGGTTCGTCCCCGGCCAGTCGGATGGCGGCATCGAGCACCTGGGCGGCGTCGTACGACGCCATCGCGTAGGTCGTCGGCGAGTCGTCGAAGCTCTTGCGGTAGTCGGAGGCGAACTGCCGGTTGGCGGTGTTGTTCAGATCGGCCGAGTAGTTGAGGGCGGTGGAGATCCCGGTCGCCTCCTGCTCGCGGAGTTCACCGAGCACTGTGCCCTCGGTGAGGAACCCGGGCGCGTAGATCGGCCCCTGGTAGCCCGTCCGGCGTAGCTGTTTGACGAACTGGACGGCGGCCTGGCCGGAGTAGAAGCAGAAGACGGCGGTGGGGTTGCGGGCCAACGCCCGCTCGATGTCGGCGACGTACGCGGTGTTGCCCGGTTGGGCGGTGTCGTCGGTGAAGACCACCTCACCGGCGATCCGCTGGTCGTCGGGGCCGAAGCCGTTGCGGAAACCGGCGATCACGTCCCTGCTGCCGGCGTTCTCCGGGGCGAGGATGGCGACCCGGGCACTGGCTGGCAGTTCCTGACCCAGGTACGCCCCCATCGCCTCCCCGGGCTCGTTGAGCACGTACGACGTCCGCCAGATGTAGACGACGCTCTGGAGGCTGGCGGGCGAGGCGTTGGAGCCGATCAGCGGGACCCGGGCCTCTTCGACGGCGTCCCGGATGGCGATCATGACCGCCGGGTTCACCACTCCGGTGAGGGCGAGGACCCCCTGCTTGAGCAGGTTGTCGACAGCCGCCTGACCGCTGCGGGCGTTCTCGCCCTCGTCGGCGACGACGAGCTCGACGGGTCGGCCGCCCAGCTGCCCCGCGTTCCGGTCGAGGTAGAGCTGGAAGCCGTTGACGATTTCGGTGCCAATGGGCTTGAGTGCACCGGTTGTGGGGGCAATGAGACCGATCTTGATCGGTGCCCCGGTAGGCGTGGTGCTGTCCTCGTCGTCCGAGCCGCACCCGCCCACCAACCCGACGGCGCCGATCCCGGCCAGAAGTTGCAGGGCTCGCCTGCGGTTCATCTGCGACACCGAAGTCCTTCCCGGAAAGGAGCGGATCGTGACCACTCCTCGGCGTTCTACCTGCTCGGTCATGGTGCGTCAATCATTGTGCAGGGACCGTAACCCACTGGTCACCTGGGGCCAGTCGGGAGCCATCGGATCGATGAGCCCGAAATGGTCACATCGAGGTACTTCGACAAGTGTGACATCGGCACCGGCCTCTGCCGCCGCTGCCGCGTAGGCCCTGCTCATCGTGATGGGTACCTGTCTGTCGTCCGTCCCGTGCAGGATCACCGTGCGGACGGGGGGCGGCGGTCGCGTGGCGGGGTCGGCGGCGGCGTACCGGTCGGGGAACTCCGCCGGCCCCCCGCCGAGCAGCGCGGCCACCGCGCCCTGGTCGAGGTCCAGCCGGTACGCCTCGGCGAGGTCGGTGACCGGGGCCAGGGCCAGGACCCCGTCGACGGTCTGTGGGGCGACCCCTGCCACGTGCAGCGCGAGGTGTCCGCCGGCCGAGTGCCCGACGAGAAGCGGTTGACCGGAAACGTTCAGTTCGGGGAAGGCGTCGGCGACGAGTTCCGGCAGTGCCGCCACCGCGTCGACGACGTCCGAGCCGGTGGCGGGCCAGCCTCCGCCGGGCCGACCGGTGCGCCGGTACTCGACCTGTGCGACCGGATGGCCCGACTCGGCGAGGGCGGCGGCGAGCGGTCCGGTGTGCGTCCGGTCGTACTCGGCCCGCCAGAAGCCGCCGTGCACCACGACGACGAGCGGCCCGGTCGACGTCGGACCGGCGGGTCGGCGTAGGTCGGCGATCTGGTCCGGGTGGTCGCCGTACCGGACGGTGGCGTCCGGCGGCGGGCTCGGCCGGGTGAGCACGGCACGCCGGTCTGCGGTCATGTGCGCGACGGTAGCGCGCCCGATGGCATCGCTCCCACCCTGGTAGGCACCTTTCCTACCGGCGGGTACGCGTGGTGGACGCGCCGGTCACAACGGGTGGAACCGCCGGGCGTCGGTCGGGGCGGCGAGCGGGTGACCCGGTCCCTGGGACAAGATGGGTGCCATGACGCAATCGCGCTCCGCCGAACAGAACGACGAGCCGGGCCGCGACGGTGCCGGTGTACCCGGCACGGTGGTGGTGGTCGGCCCCGACGGCCGACCGGTCGGCACCGTGCAGACCGACGAGGTCCAGGGCGAGGACCCCGCCCGCCTGGTCGAGCAGCCGGCCAAGGTGATGCGGATCGGCAGCATGATCAAACAGCTGTTGGAGGAGGTCAAGGCCGCCCCGCTGGACGACGCCAGCCGACACCGGATGCGGGAGATCCACGAGCGGTCGATCGTTGAGCTGAAGGAGGGGCTCGCGCCCGAACTCCGCGACGAGTTGGAGCGGATCTCGCTGCCCTTCACCGAGGAGAAGGCCCCCAGCGAGGGGGAGCTGCGGATCGCCCACGCCCAGCTGGTCGGCTGGCTCGAAGGTCTCTTCCACGGCATCCAGGCCGCCCTGGTCGCCCAGCAGATGGCGGCCCGGGTCCAGCTGGAGCAGATGCGCTCGGGTCGGGCTGCGCTGCCCAGCGGACCGGGCGGGATCGTCCCCGGCATGCCCGGCATGGGCGGTCAGCCCGGCGGGGAGAACCACAGCACCGGCCAGTACCTCTGACCGGCCCGGCTCAGCCGGTGGGGAAGACCCTCTCCAGGTACGCGGCCACGCCGTCCTCCGAGTTCGCCGAGGTCACCTCGTCGGCGACGGCGAGGACGGCGGGGTGCGCGTTGGCCACCGCCACCCCCCGACCCGCCCAGGTCAGCATCGGTACGTCGTTGGGCATGTCACCGAAGGCGACCACGTCGCCGGCACCGATCCCGAGCCGCTCGCAGAACCAGGCCAACCCGGCGGCCTTGGTCACCCCGGCGGCGGAGATCTCGATCAGCCCGCTGTGCGTGGAGTGGGTCGCCTCGGCGAGCCCCTGGATCGCGCCGGCGACCAGCTCGACGAAGACGTCCGGATCCCGGTCACCAGCCCGGACCAGCAGCTTCACCGCCGGGACGGAGAGCAGCTCCTCGGGTGACTCGACGGCCCGGATGGCGGCGAAGTCGGCGTCCCACCGCAGCGGGTAGTGCGTCTCGTGCCGCATCTGCCGCCCGTCGGCGATCTCGACGGCGAGGCTCACCCCCGGTACCTCGGCCCGGAGTCGACGGGCCACCTCGGACAGGTGCTCCGGGGCGAGCGGGTCGGCCCGCAGCACCTCGTCGGACTCCGGGTCGTACACCACCGCCCCGTTGGCGCAGATCGCCGGCAGCGGCTCGGCCAGCTGGTCGTAGACGAGGGAGAGCCAGCGGATCGGCCGACCGGTGACCAGCACCACCGGCACCCCCTGGGCGCGGAGCCGGACCAGCAGGGCGGAGGTACGGGGGCTGACGGTGGTCTTGTCGGTGAGGAGGGTTCCGTCGATGTCGGTGGCGATCAGGCGGGGTGTGTCTCCCATCAGCGGGAGAGTAGCCGATCGAGGTACACCGCCACCCCGTCGTCGTCGTTGCGCAGGGTCACCTCGTCGGCGACGGCCTTCACCGACGGGTGGGCGTTGGCGACCGCCACCCGCGCCCACCCGGCCCACTCGAACATCGGCAGGTCGTTGGGCATGTCCCCGAAGACCAGCACGTCGGCCGGGTCGACGCCGAGGGTCTGGGCCACCACAGTGAGCCCGGTGGCCTTGTCGGTCTGCGGTGGGCAGATCTCGATGAAGCCGAGCCCGGCCTGGGTGAGGGTGGCCACCTCGGCCGGGATGATCCGGCGGGCGACGTCGAGCAGTTCGTCGACGTGGTGACCGGAGGTCCGGGCGAACCCCTTGAGCACCTCCCCGGAGAGGCACTCGCTCCGGCTGCGCGCCTCGAACCGGTCCGGATAGGGCCAGCTCGGGTGATAGTCCCCCCAGAGCGGGGCGTCGTGGTCGTCCAGGGCCTCGACCATCACCGTCAGCGGGCCGACCTCGGCCTCCAGGTCGGTGAGCAGCCGGGCCAGGACCTCGCCGGGAAGGCGTACGTCACGCAGCACCACCGGCCCCGCCGGGTCGCTCTGGTCCACCACCCGACCGCCACCGGCCATCACCAGGAAGTCCGCGGCCCGGATGTCGTTACGGGTCAGTTCGGTCAGTCGAGGCCCGCGCCCGGTCGCGCCGACCACCGGGATCCCGGCGGCCCGGACCCGGTCCAGCACCTCATGGGTGTACGCGGAGACGCTCTCGTCGCTGCGCACGAGCGTCCCGTCGAGGTCGGTGGCGATCAACTTGGGCAGTCCTGGCCGGGTCATCAGTCCTCCTCAGCCCACCGCCCTCGGGTCGGCCGCCGAGGCGCCGGCGTCGCTGGACCCACGATGGCGGGCAGCAAACGTACCTCGGGAAACCGGTCTCAACCATGGCTTATGCGCTAATCGGACATCAACTCGCGACGGACGTCAGGTGACCGGCGACCCGCCGCGAGCCCGGCCGGGAGGGTCAGGCCGGTGGCTCCGGACGGGCGAACGGGACCGTCGGCTGCACTGTCAGGTCGGGCGGAGCCGGCAGGGGGGCCTCGTCTGCGGCCCGGTCCGAGCGCCCCCGTCGCCACGGACGGAACCCGGCGTCGGGCGGCCCGTCGTCAGCGGTCGGCTCCGTCGGCTCGTCCGGTCGGTCGGCGGCGGGTCGGGCCTGGCCCCTGCCGCTCAGGTGCAGCGCCGCCGCGAGGAGCAGACAGCCGACGAAGGCCATCACCAGGCCACGGCCGTACTCCACCCGGTAGCCGTCCTCCGGGGAGTAGAAGAGGGCGCGCTGGCTCGGTTCGTCGAGGGCGAAGGCCGTGGCGACCAGCAACGCCACCAACCCCGCCGCCACAGCCAGCCCGGCCACCCGGGCGTTGTGCCGGATCGCCGTCGTGCCGGTCAGGGCGAGCGCCACCAGAGCACCGAGGACGAGCAGCCCGACCAGGTAGCCGACCCCGAACCCACCGACCTCGGAGACGTTGCCCGGGATCCGCAGCTCGGTCTCGCCGTCCGCGCCGCCGTCCGGCAGCGTCATCACCAGCCACTCACCGACCATCGAGGCGACGGCGGCCACCGCGCCCACCCCGGCCAGCACGCCGGGGAGCCGACGGTCCCGGCCGAGACCGGCGAGGGTACTGGCGGTCCGACCCCGGGGTTTCGCCTCGCCTGATCCCCATTCGAGGACGGCTGCGCCGTCGGAGCGGTCGTCCTGCCGTGGGATGGGGAGATCCTGGGACATCGTGACCCTTCCGCCCGTGCGGGCTTGAGCGGTCGGGGGCGCCCCCGACCGTCGGTCCAGGCCGAATCATGACACAGTCGGCGCAGGTCGACCGGGTACGCGGCCCGGCGGGGCGGACGTCGACCGGTGACGCGGCCCGGCGGGGCGACCGGGTGACACGGCCCGGCGGGGCGCAGGTCGACCGGGCCTGCGATCGGACACCGCGCCGAGGAGCCCCGCGTCGGTTAGCGTCAGGGACATGCCTATTCGTACAGCTTCCGCACAGTGGCAGGGCAACCTCACCGAGGGTTCCGGAACCATCCGAACCGGCAAGGGGGGATTGTCGGGGAACTACTCCTTCGCGTCCCGCTTCGAGGAGGGACAGGGGACCAACCCGGAGGAGCTGATCGGCGCGGCGCACGCCGGTTGCTTCTCGATGGCCCTCTCCAAGGCCCTGGCCGACGCCGGATCGCCGGCCACCTCCGTGGAGACCACCGCCAAGGTGCACCTGGACAAGACCGACGCCGGAATGACCGTGACCCGGATCGACCTGGAGACCGTCGGTCAGGTGCCCGGAATCGACGAGGCGCAGTTCACCACCTTCGCCGAGGGCGCCAAGGAGAACTGTCCGATCTCCCGGCTGCTCGCCCCGGGCGTGCAGATCAGCCTCACCGCCCGGCTCGCCGGCTGACCACCCCGTCGGGGTCCGGTCGGTGCGGCACAGCACCGACCGGACCCCGACGTGGGCTGAAGACGGCGGCCGGGTCGGGCAGAATGGGCGAGGTGCCTGTCGAGATGAGCCCGCAACGATTCGAGGACCTGGTCTCCGAGGCGCTCGACGAGGTGCCCGAGGAGCTGCTCGGGCTGATGAGCAACGTGGTGATCCTGGTCGAGGAGGACTCTCCCCCCGGTGAGCCGGAGCTGCTCGGCCTCTACGAGGGGCACGCGTTGACCACCCGGGGCTGGGACTACGCCGGGGTGCTGCCGGACCGGATCTTCATCTACCGCCGTCCGATCCTGCGTGTCTGCGAGACCGAGGAGGACGTCGTCGAGGAGGTCGCTGTGACAGTGGTGCACGAGATCGCCCACCACTTCGGCATCGACGACGACCGACTGCACGAGTTGGGCTGGGGCTGACGTCGCCGTACCTGTTTGCGACGGACCCGTACCGTCGCAGGTCCAGCAGGCGAAACGGAGGCATCTTCACCATGCGCAGCGAGCTGTTCTCGGCCGAGAACCTGGAGAAGGAGTCCGCGCAGCCCGGCATGTGGCTGCAGAACTCCAAGATGCTCAAGATCCGACTACACGGTGAGGCGTTGGCCCGGGTCGGGTCGATGGTCGCCTACCAGGGGCAGGTCCAGTTCCAGGCGCTCGGCTCGGGTGGTCTCGGGAAGTTCCTCAAGCAGAAGCTGACCGGCGAGGGCGTTCCGTTGATGAAGCTCACCGGCTCCGGCGACGTCTTCCTCGCCGAGTTGGCCAAGGACGTACACGTCATCGACCTGGAACCGGGCGACGCCCTGTCGATCAACGGCTCCAGCGTGCTGGCCTTCGAGCCCACCCTGCAGTACGACATCAAGCTCGTCGGCGGCACCGGGATGGCCGCCTCGGGCCTGTTCAACTGCATCTTCACCGGCCACGGTCGGATCGCCATCACCACGAAGGGCACGCCTGTGGTGCTCAACGTGGACGCTCCCACCTACGTCGACCCGCAGGCGATCGTCTGCTGGTCGGCCAACCTCAGGACCGGCTACCACCGGGCCGAGCAGATCGGCCTGGGCACGCTGCTCGGTCGGCGTACCGGGGAGGCGTTCACGATGAGCTTCACCGGTCAGGGGTTCGTGGTGGTGCAGCCCTCCGAGGAACCGCCGACCCCCGGCAGCGGCCAGTAGGGTCCCGACACCGACCCGGAGGGGGTCACTCCCCTCGCCGGAGCCGGGCCAGCCAGGCCGCCGCGTCGGCGTAGTCGGTGTCCGACAGACCGGCCGGTGCCGGTACGGGCTGGTCACCGCCGCTCTGACTCCACCGGTGCCGGGGGTACGACCCGAGGAACCGGACGTCGGCGCAGACCCGCCGAAGCCCCTGCAACGCCTCGCCGAGGCGATCGTCGGCCACGTGCCCGGTGCAGTCGAGGAAGAAGACGTACCGGCCGAGCGCCTCACCGGTGGGGCGGGACTCGATCCGGGTCAGGTTGACCCCCCGGACCGCCAGCTCCATCAGCACCGACAGCAGGACACCCACCCGGTCGTGGGCGATGTAGACGGCCAACGACGTCACGTCGTCCCCGGTGGGGGGCGGTGGCGGGCCGGGGCGGGACACCAGGGCGAACCGGGTCACCGCGTCGGGGTGGTCGGAGATCTTGTCGGCCAGCACCGCCAGCCGGTGCCGGGCGAGACCGATCGGGGCGCAGATCGCGGCGTCGTACCGGCCCTCGGCCGCGCCGGTCGCGGCGGCGGCGTTGGAGAGGACGTCGACGACGGCCGCGTCGGGCAGGTGACTCCGCAGCCACTGTCGGCACTGGGTGGACGCCTGGGGGTGGGCGGCGACCGACCGGATGGCGGCCGTCGTGGTCCCCGGGCGGGCACCGAGCACGAAGTCGACGGGCAGGATCACCTCCCTGGTGATGACCAGTGGTTCCCCCTCGGCCAACTCGTCGAGGGTCACCCCGACGGCCCCGCCGACCGAGTTCTCCAACGGCACCAGGGCCGCGTCGGAATCCCCGGCTCGTACGCTCTCCAGCGCCTCGGGAACGCTGCGGGCCGGGGTCCGGGTGCCGTGTTCGGCAGCGGGGATCGTCCGCAGCGCCTGCTCAGAGAAGGTGCCCTCGGGGCCGAGGTAGGCGAAGCGGGTGGGCGGTGTTCCGGGCATGGCGACAGCCTACGCACCGGCCCCGCAGTCGCAGGCCAACGCCCGGATGCCGGTCGGTCGGGTGGTGTGCGGGGGTGGCCTGGTCGACGCCTGTCCGGTCAGAGGACGCAGAAGAAGGTGAGCGATCCGGCGACGTCCCCGTCGTCGAGGACCGGGGTGGAGATGGCGTCCACCGTCGCGTCCGGCGCACCGACGGCCGCCTGGATGCGCAGCAGACCCCGGGCCAGCCGCCCCGAGTGCAGGGCCAGCAGCGGGGGGATCTTGTCGGTGTCCTGCTCGGTGAGCTCGCCCCGGTAAGCGGTGAAGTCCAGCAGGCGCAGGCCGCCGTCGAGCAGCGGAAGGCCGATCACGTCCTCCGGTCGGCCCAGGCACAGGAGTCGGCAACCGGACGGCGAGACGGCGACGACCCTGGTCTCGGCGTCGATGAGCAGACACGGCTCGGCTGCCCGGGAGACGGTGACCGCCCAGTTTCCGACACTGCCGGACTCCTGCTCGGCGGGGGCCGCAACGGACGGCGCGAACGCTTCCGAGAGCGAGAGTTCGACGTGGGCCACCGCGCCTCCTAGGTACACCGCCGGTCCGTCCACGCTAGCCGGTCGTCGGCGGCACCGCCCGACCACGCCGGGTCACCCGGGTCGCCGCCACTGGCGGACGACCGGACGGGAGGGCGTGTACGGAGGGGACGAGGCAGCTCACGAATGGGCCACGTGGCGTCGACCGAGACGTTACCGGCGGTTGGCCGCCTTGTCAGCGGCCGTTCGGCCCTCGTCGTACCACCGGTAGTCGGCTGCCGGACGGTATCCGCCCTTCATCCACGTCCCCGGGTGCTGGGCCACCTGGGTCAGCTTCTCGGCGGTCGCCGGGCTGATCCGGTTTCCGCCCGCGACGAGGAGGCGGTCCAACTCCCGGTGGGTCGCCATCAGGCAGTCCTTCGGCAGACCGTAGACGCTGATGACGCCCGACCCGACGAAGGTCAGCACCGGCGTGACCGGGATGGGCAGTCCGACCGCGTCGGTCAGCGCCTTGCTGGCCCGCTTGGCGTCGCGGCGGGTCTCCGGGACGTACGGCGGGCGCTTGCCGTTGATCTGCACCACGTCACCGGCGACCAGCACCCGGGCTCGGCCGTGGTCGGCGATGGTGATGGCGAAGAGCCCGCTCGGCCCGATGGCGAGGAACCCGGCACGGTCGTCCTCGGCGGGGTCGAGCAGGAGGTCGGAGACGTCGGTGCGGGGCCACTCCACCACGTGCCAGGACGGCCCGAGGTGGTCGAGCTGCCCGAGGGCACGGGCCCCGGCGGCCTCAAGTCGGCGGGCACCCCGCTCGGCCCGACGGCGTCGGGCCCATTCCATGGGTGTGTACCGACCGGCGAGCCCGGAGGCGTCGCCGTGCGGCGGTGAGCCGTCGGCGGGCGGCAGCGCCCGACCCGTGGAGACGGCCCGTCGTGCGGGAAAGACAGTCATCGCGACCTCCGGCAAAAGGTCCCTCGAAGTTATGTCCTCACTACCCTACGTTGCCTAGTCGGGTGTTCGGCAAGGTGGAACGCCGGAGTGAGTGCGGATGAATGCCCTATTCACGACCACATCTTTTCTCGCATGACGTCAATCCCCTGCCTAGGCTGCCAGGGTGACCCACCATGTGGACAGCGAGGTCGGTGCGCTCGGCACGGTGCTGCTGCACCGACCCGGCCCCGAACTCGCCCGGCTGACCCCCCGGAACAACGACTCGTTGCTCTTCGACGCTATCCCATGGGTGGGGCGGGCGCAGGAGGAGCACGACGCCTTCGCCGCCGCGCTCGCCGGGCGCGGCGTGGAGGTGCTCTATCTGGCCGGTCTGCTCGCCGAGACGCTCGCCGTCGCCGATGCCCGGTCCGAGCTGACCGAGCAGGTCCTGCGCTCCCCCCGGCTCGGTGACACCCTGCGCCGCCGGGTCGCCGAGCATCTGGCCTACCTGGACCCGGAGGCCCTCGCCGAGGTCCTCGTCGCCGGACTGGCCCACGAGGAGCTACGGCTCAGTCGGGAACGGCCCGGTGGACTGGTGTGGACGCTGATGGACCGGCACGAGTTCGTCATCGACCCGCTGCCGAACCTGCTCTTCACCCGCGACTCGTCGGTCTGGATCGGCGACCGGGTGGCGGTCACCAGCCTGGCGATGCCCGCCCGACGCCGGGAGAGCACCCTCACCGAGGCGATCTACCGGTACCACCCCCGGTTCGTCGGCACCGACCTCGCCTACCGTCCGACCCTGGAGCACCTCGAAGGCGGTGACGTCCTGCTGCTCGCCCCCGGGGTCCTCGCCGTCGGGGTCGGAGAACGGACCACCCCCGCCGGAGCGGAACGCCTCGCCCGGCAGGTCTTCGCGGCCGGCCTGGTCCACACCATCCTGGTGGTCCCGATCGCCCAGGAACGGGCCACCATGCACCTGGACACCGTCTGCACCATGGTCGACGTCGACGCCGTCCTGATGTACCCGAACATCGCCGACACCCTGTCGGCGTACCCGGTGGTGGCCGGGGAGGACGGCACCCCCCGGGTGGGCGAGCGGACCCCGTTCCTGCGCGCCGCCGCCGAGGCGATGGGACTGGACCGGCTCCGGGTCATCGACACCGGCCTGGACCCCGTCACCGCCGAACGGGAACAGTGGGACGACGGCAACAACACCCTCGCCCTGGCACCCCGGCTCTGCGTCGCGTACGAACGCAACGTCGAGACCAACGCCCAACTCGAACGGGCCGGGATCGAGGTGATCCGGATCGCCGGATCCGAACTGGGCTCCGGCCGGGGCGGACCCCGCTGCATGTCCTGCCCACTCGTGCGCGACCCGCTCCCGGGCTGAGTGCCGCCCCACACCGACGGGGACCGTACCGGCCGATGAGCCCGCCGGCACCGCCCCCCGCCCCCGTACGCCTCAGCGAAGGGTGAGCTGTCGGCCCAGCAGACCCTGTCGGGCCCGGCGTTCCGCCGCGTCGAGCGGGGTCGGGTCGGCCAACGCCTCGGCGTACCGCTCGGCGAACCGGCCGACGGGCTCCTCCCACTCGGTCGCCGGTACGTCCTCGGGCAGGTCCCACACCGGGACCAGGCGGCCGTGGGCGCGGAACATCCCGGCGAAACGGGTCTCCTCGGCGAGCGGCAGCGTCCCCGCCGCCCCCAGCCGGGCCAGTGCGTCGAGTGCGCCGTCCTCGTCGTCGGGGAGCACCCACCGCACGTGCGCCTTCTCCGGCACCCGGCACCAGTACGCCGCCCGGCTCGTCGTCAGCCGTACGGTCGGGTAGACGGCGGCGTTCGCCCGTTCCAGGGATGCCTGCACTGTCGGGTCGGAGGCGGCTGCGGGCTCCAGCCAGAACTCGAAGCCCTCGTGGAGGTCGACGTCCAACACGTCGTCGGCGAGGACGTCCTGGAGCCGGGGGCCGGGGCCGGGCAGCGGAGGCACCTGGACCTGCCCGCCGGGCTCGGTGCGCAGCGCACACAGCAGCGACTCGGCCAGGTCCCGGGAGACGTCACCGCTCTGCTGGTGGCGCTGGAGCCCGACGAAGACCGTCCCGTCCGCCCGCGCCATCGCCGGGGTGGCCATCGGCAGCACTGTGGCCAGGACGACCGGACGGTCGGGGTGTTCCGCCGCCAACTCCGCGTTGAGCCGCAGGGGCGCCGACGCGGCCGGCACCAACTCCCGGAGGGCGATCCACTCCGGCTCGTCGGCCAGCCCCTCGAAGGGCCGGGGGACGAAGACGTCCCGCACCTTCGCCGGCTTCGGGGTGGCTACGGCGGCCCGCTGACTCTTTCGACGCTTGCTCACGGCGACCCAGCCTAGACCACCGGGGGTCGGCTGCCGGTCGGCTCGGCCGGACCCACCCGTCGGCTGTCAGCCCGCCACGGCCAGGTCGGGGTGGCCGAGGGCGACCGGGTCGAACTCCGCCCAGACGCTCTGCCCCAGCCCGTCCCGGTCGACGCCCCAGCGGGCCGCCAACCCGGCCACGATGTGCAGCCCACGGCCGCCGATCGCGTCCGGTCCGGCCGGTCGCATCCGGGGGGTGGCTGTGGAACCGCCGTCGGTCACCCGCAGCTGGATCCGTACGCCCTGCGGGTCGGGGCAGAGCCGCCAGGCCACCCGGACCACCCCGCCGGGCAGCGCGTCGGCGTGCCGGACCGCGTTCCCGACCAGCTCGGCCAGGACGGCCACCAGATCGGGGAGCAGGATGGGGGAGACGACGTCGGTGAGCTCGTCGACCAGGCGACGCCGGGCCATCCGGGCACCCACTGCGTGATGGGGCACCACCACACACCACGAACGCTCGGCCCGTCCCGTCCCCACGGTCGTCCTTCCCCCCTCGCGCCGCGTCGGGTCACCCACGCGGCAGCCGCACCTCTGCGACGGTACCGCCACCGACTCGTGGCCGGAGTGATACCCAACCATTCTGCTGCTCGACGAGTTGCCGGACGAGATAGAGGCCGAGCCCGGCCCCCGGGTAGCGCCGACGGTCCCCGGACTCGCCCTGCCAGAACCTGTCGAAGGCGCGCTCCACGTGCTCCGGACGGATACCGATGCCCCGGTCGGCGACCCGGAAGGCGATGGTCTGCCCGTCGGCGTCCGCGCTGACCTCGATCGGTGAGTCGGGGGCGGAGTACTTGACCGCGTTGGTGCTCAACTCGGTCAGCACGGTGGTCAGGCTCTGCTGGTGTCCACACGCCGTCGGCAGGTCGCCGGGCAGGTCGAGGCGGAGGCGGCGGCGTACCTCACCGGGCAGGTTGTCGGCAGCGGCCCGCAGCGCGGCGGCGAGGTCGAACGGGACCGACGGTTCGACGCCCGGCCCGGTCTCGGCGGTGGTGGCGAGCAGCCTGTCGACGAGCCGGGCCAGGTCGTTGGCGCGCTGCCCGATGATCTGCGCGGCCTGACGGCGGTCGCCCTCGGTGAGGGAGTCCCAGTGCTCGTTGAGGGTGTCGGCGTACCCCTTGATGACAGTGACCGGGGTACGCAGTTCGTGGCTGGTCACCGCCACGAAGAGTTCCCGGTCGCGGGCCCGGCGCTGCTGGTCGGTGATGTCGCGGAAGGTGACCACCCGCAGCTGCCCGGTGCCCGGCAGCTCCCCCGAGTTGATCTTCAGCCACCGGCCGTCCGGCAGCCGGTGGTCGAGGGCCCGACCGGAGTGCGGCAGGGGGAACGGCAGGGGTTCGTTGAGGGCCTGGGCTGCGGGACGCCCGGTCAGCCGGGCAGCCGCCGGGTTCCACAGCCGTACGGTGCCGCCCTGGTCCACCACCGCCAGCCCGTCGGCGAGCGCCGCCACCACCGGCCCGTCCCCGTGGACGGGAAGCCCGTGCTGGTCGCCGTACATGTGGGCGATGCAGGTGGCGAGGTATCCGACCGCCGCGTCCCGGGCGTCGGTCCGGTGGGCGTCCCCCTCGCGGTAGAGCACGTGCAGACTGCCCACCGTCACCCCGCCGATCTCGGCGCGGGCCACCACCATCCAGGTCAGCCCGCTCCCGACCAGCTCGCGGGTCAACTGGCCGTCGAGGTGCTCGATGCGGGCCTGCCGGATCCGGGGGCCGGTGAGCAGGCAGACGACGGCGGGATCGGTGGCGGACAGGGGACGCCCGACGGTCCACTCGCACCCCCCGCTGGCCGCGATCACCCGTCCCCCGGAGGGGGTGAACTCCACGAAGGCGGCACCGGCGGCACCGAGCGCCGGCTGGACCTCCCGCAGCAGCCGGGTGAGGACGGGCAGCCCGGAGTCGCCCGCATTGATCATCTCGATCGCGATGTGGTGTCCGGCGATGAGGGCGGCGAAGTCGGTCTGCTCCGGCATCCCCCGAGTCTGCCCCTCCACGCCCGCCCGGGGCACCCTCGCGGAACGTCCGGGGGTGCCCCGGGCGGACGGGGCCGCCGGGTCCGGTGGGTTCATCGGCCGAGCCGGGCCAGGGCGAACGCCGGTCGGTCGGTGATGATCCCGTTCACCCCGGCCGCCAGCACCCGGTCGAGGTCGGTCGGCTCGTTGACGGTCCAGACGTACACCTGGTGACCGGCGGCCTGGAACGCCGGGACCAGACCCGGGCGGTTGCGGACCAGGTCGACCCCGGGGCCGGCGATCCGGGTGCCGAGCGGCAGTCGGCCCGGCCGCGCCCATCGCGGCCTCGACTCCATCAGCAACACCGTCGGCAGGGCCGGGGCCAGGACCCGGATCCTCCGTACGGCGAGGGTCGAGAACGACATCACAGTCACCTGGACCAGGGTGTCCGGGGTCGGCTCGGCGAGCCCGTACCGGCGCAGCAGCGCGACGAGTCGACGCTCGACCGCCGGCCCGTACCGGGAGGGGTGTTTGGTCTCCACCAGGAGCCGGACCGGCCGCCCGGCGGCGAGGACGGCGTCGAGCAGCCGCTCCAGGGTGAGCAGTCTGGTGTGCGACTCGTCCACCGACTCGACCCCGTCACCGGGCAGGCACCCGGGATGCCAGGAGCCGTAGTCGAGCAGGTCCAGCTCGGCGAGGGTACGGCCGCTGACCAGCCCGTTCCCGTTGCTGGTCCGGTCCAGCCGACGGTCGTGTACGCAGACCAGGTGCCCGTCCCGGGTCAACCGGACGTCACACTCCAACCCGTCGGCGCCCTCGTCGAGGGCACGGAGGTACGCGGCGAGGGTGTGCTCGGGCAGGTCGGCGGAGGAGCCGCGGTGCGCGAACACCATTGGGTCGCCCATGGCACCGGCCCCTCTACAGCACCCGGCCGGGTTGTCCGCCGGAGTCGACGACCTGACGACCGGCGGCGGCCCAATCGCCCATTCCACCGGCGACGTTGCGCACCCGGTCCCAGCCGTGGTTCATCAGGTAGCCGACGACCTGGGCGGACCGGCCCCCGGAACGGCAGATCACCGCCACGTCCCGGTCCTGTGGCACCTCGGCCAGCCGGGCCGGTATCTCCATCATCGGCAGGTGGTGGGCGTGGGGTGCGTGACCGGCGGCCCACTCGTCGTCCTCGCGGACGTCGAGCAGGTAGGTGTCGTCGTCGATCTCGGTCACGGGCATGGTGGGTACCTGGGGTCCGAACACGGGTACCTAGCCTAGTGGACCCCGTGCGGAGAACCGTCCGGTCACACCGGTCTCACCCAGCGGGAGTTGCCGCTGGCCCACTCGGCGACCCGGTCGTCGCGCAGTGCGGTGAAGAGTCCGCCCCCGCCGGCGTCGTCGAGGACGACGTAGGACACCTCGTCGATGGTCTGCGGTGCGGAGGGGACCTGCACCCCGAGCAGGGCGTCCGCCGGCAGGTCACGCAGGGCGAGCAGCAGTTCCTCGATCGGTACGCCGTTGGTGTCCACAGTCAGCGAGCCGCCCACCGCGCGGAGGACCCGGTCCAGCTTGACCGGGTTGCGCCGCAGGTCGGTCTGCCCCGCCTGCTCCATCATCGCCCGCAGCAGTTGTTGCTGGTGGTGCTGGCGGTCGTAGTCGCCGCCCGGCAGGTCGTAGCGCTGGCGGACGTAGTCCAACGCCTGACCGCCGTCCATCCGGTGGCAGCCGGGGGAGAAGACCGCCCCGGTGTGGATCGAGCGGACCTCGGTGTCGACGCACATCCGTACCCCGCCGAGCAGGTCGATGACGGACCGGAACCCGGCGAAGTCCACCACCCCGGCCCCGTCGAAGCGCAGCCCGGTCAGCCGGGACAGCGTGGCCGAGAGGAGTCGGACCCCGCCCTCGCCGCCGCCGCCCCGCTCGTACGCCGCATTGATCTTGTCGGGTCCGCCGGGGCTGCCGTTCGCGCCGGGTGGGATGTCGACGAGCAGATCCCGGGGTACGGAGATCAGGTAGGCCCGGCGCAGCCCGGCCGGTACGTGCACGACGAGGATGCTGTCCGAGCGCTGGGACTCGTCGGTGGTCCCGAGCCGCCGGTCGGAGCCGACAAGCAGGTAGGTCAGCGGCCCGTCCAGCTCCGTGTCGTCCTTGCGGGCGCCGGGGTCGAGCAACTGTTCCCTGCTCACCGTCCGGTCGTACCTGTCGGTGAGCATCCGGAGCCCGGCGACGGCGGCCAGGGCCACCAGGACCAGTGCCAACCCGGCACCGAGCAGGATCCGGGCCCAACGCGGGGTACGGCGACGAGAGGGCCGCACGGAACACCCTCCTAGCCTGATGCGAGCAATTCTCATCTCAGGCTAGGAGGGTGTCCCCCCTGTTCACCGGCGTTTCGGTGAACTCACTTCCGGGTGGAGATCATGCCTGGGTTGGCGTAGACGAACTCGGCGAGCTGGTCGTTCTTGACCGCCTGGAACATCTCCAGCGACAGCGGGCTGAGCGTCTCCCGCCCGGCGTCGTTGCCGTGGAAGTCACCCCCGTTGGTCCGCAGCATGGTCAACTCGTTGCCGGTGACCCCGCGCATGGTGAAGACCAGGTCGGCGAGGCCGGCGTTTCCGGTGTCGAGGATGAAGGCCTTCCCCGCCGCCCTGACCAGCTCCTGGAGCTTCGCCGGGTTGGTCAGCATCCCGGAGTCGGTCGCCTTGCGGGCCATCGCCTTGATCAGCTGCTGCTGGTTCTGCTGCCTGTCGTAGTCGCCCTTCTTCAGCCCGTAGCGCTGTCGGGAGTAGTCCAGGGCAGCCCAGCCCTCCATCTCCTGGCAGCCCTTCTTGTGGACCACCGGGGTACGGGCCTTGCCGGTCTTCTTGGCGTCCGCGTTCCACATCGGCTCGCCGTCGACGTACGACATGTGCGCGGACTTGACCTCCTGGTTCGGGCAGATCTTCACGCTGCCCAGGGCGTCGATGACGTTCTTGAACCCGCCGAAGTTGATGATCGCCGCGCCGTCGAAGCTGACACCGGTCATCCCCTTGATGGTCTCGGCCATCAACTGGGCACCGCCCTCCCAGCCCCCGTCGTTGCGGGCACCCGCCTGGAAGGCAGCGTTGATCTTGTCGACGCCCCCGGTCCACCCGCTCTTGGCGAACGCCGGGATGTGCGCCTCGGTGTCGCGCGGGATGGAGATCAGGTACGCCTGGTCGTGCGAGGCGGGGATGTGCAGGACGATGATGCTGTCGGCGCGGACGTCGTCGGCCGCCCACCGCTCGCGGGCGTCCACCCCGAGCAGCAGCATGTCGATCGGGCCTTCGAGGCTCTCGCCACCCTCGGCGTCGCTCTTGCCGGCGCCACCGAGCAGGTTGCGCTGTTCGATGCTTCCGGTCGCCTGGTCGACGAGGGCCTTGGTGCCGGCGAGGGCGACCCCGCTGGTGACCATCAGGACCGCACCGACCGCCAGGGTGATCTTCGCCCAGAGGGGATCCTTCCGGCGCTTGCGCCGGGCCGGACCGACCTGGTCCACTGCCGCCTTGTCGTTCCGGGCGGCCCTGTTCTTCTTGGGGGCGTGGCTCTTCGGGACCCGGGCAGCCGGCCGGGGGCCGGTGGCGCGCTGCGACGGGAGGCCCGCTGAGCCTGAGACGGATGCGCTGGTGTACTCCGGTGACCCGGACCGGCGGGGGGACTGAACCGGCATGCGTGCTCCAGTTCGCATAAGAGGGGCGGCATCACTTTACGGTTCGTGCCCCCTTCTGGCGAGTTTTTCGCTCCCGCCAGAACCGTTTTTTCCGGCTCCCCTCACTCAACTGGCCGAACGTCCAGACAGATACGACCGGACGGCGGCCGGGCTGGTTGAGTACTCAGCCGACCACCGTCCGGTGATGACGTCCGTCGAAACGAATACGAAACAGGTCGCGGCTCAGTTCTGGCCGCCACCGCCCTCCTGCTGGCCGTTCTCCGGCTCCGGCTGGTTGGCCTGCATCCACTCGGACATCCTGTCCGCCGTGATGGCCTGATACATCGCCAGCGCCTTCTCCCGGTCGGAGACCACCACCGACTCACCGTTGATGTTCTCGCTACCCAGATGGGGACTGGTGACGAAGGTGAGGTTCTCCCCGCGCAGATTACGGAACTGGAGCGCCATGTCACCGAGCGAGAACCCCTGGTCGACGGTGACCGCGTCGGTCACCGAGCGGAGGAACGAGTTCAGCCGGGCCGGATTGGTCAACGTGCCGGAACTGGCCGCCTTGTCCATCAGGGCGCGGAGGAATTCCTGCTGGTGCCGCATCCGGGCGAAGTCACCATCCGGGAACTGTTTGCGCTGCCGGATCCAGTCCAACGCCTCGGCACCGTCCATGTGGTTGGTGCCCTTCTCGAACGTGCGGAACGGCTTGTGGATCGAGGTGACGGTCCGCTCCACCTTCAGCTCGACCCCGCCGAGGGCATCGGTGACCTGCTTGAATCCGGCGAAGTCGATGGCCATCACATGGTCGATCCGAACGTCGGAGAAGCACTCGACGGTGCGGACCGCCAGCGGCAGGCCACCGAAGGCGAACGCCGCGTTGATCTTCGCCCGCCGCCCCGAGGCGCACTCGGCGTCGGCGCTCTCCGGGATCGGCACGTACAGGTCCCGGGGGATGGAGACCAGGTACGCCTGCCGATGGTCGGACGGGATGTGCATCATGATGATCGTGTCGGCCCGCCAGTCGCTGGACTGGTCCACCGGGGCGTCCGGGTCCCGGGAGTCGGTGCCGACCATCAGGATGTTCAGTGCACCGTCGACGGTCTTGGCCGGGCGACCGCCGGTGATCGCGGAGAACGGGTCGGTCCGGGCCAGGTTCTCGTTGAGGCTGCGGGTGTAGAACCAGGCGCCACCGCCGACGAGGAGGGCGAGCACCAGGACGAGGACCCCGAGCACCAGGGCGATACGACGCCAGCGCGGGCGGGGGCGACCCCCCGCACCACCGGAACCGTACTGCCGGCCCCGGCCGCCGGGACCACCCGGTCCACCCGGCCCGGCCGGGCCACCGGGAGTCGGAGTCTCGTCGTGCGCCGGGTACCACTGCGCGGTCGGCCGGGCTCGCCCCGCCCCGCCCCGGGCCGACGCGCGCCCCGCATCGCGGTGCAGATACGGAACCGGCCCCTCCGCTGAACTGGTCGCTGACATGTAACTCAGGGTACGTATCCCCGGCCACAACCGCCCTCAGGCGACGTACAGGTTGACCTCCGCCGGTCGGCGGCCGGTCACCCGAGGCGCTGGCGGAAGTACTCGATGGTCCGGCGCAGCCCCTCCTCGGGGCCCACAGTCGGCTCGTATCCGAGCAGTTGACGCGCGCGGGTGAGGTCGGGGCGGCGCTTCTCCGGGTCGTCCGCACTTCTGGTGACGTACGTCACCTCGGACTCGCTGTCGGAGAGTGACACGATCAACTCGGCCAGTTGACGCATCGTCAGCTCGTGCTCGGTGCCACAGTTGATCGGCCCGGTCTCGGTCGAGTCGAGCAGCAGCAGGATCCCCCGGACCAGGTCGTCGACGTAGCAGATCGAGCGGGTCTGGTTCCCGGTGCCGTGCACCGTCAGCGGCTCACCGCGCAGCGCCTGGGAGATGAAGGTCGGGATGGCCCGCCCGTCGTCGGGCCGCATCCGGGGACCGTAGGTGTTGAAGATCCGGACGATGGCAGCGTCCAACCCACGGTGCCTGTGGTACGCCATGGTCGCCGCCTCGGAGAAGCGCTTCGCCTCGTCGTAGACGCTGCGCACCCCGATCGGGTTGACGTTGCCCCAGTACGTCTCCGGCTGGGGGTGCACCAACGGGTCCCCGTACGCCTCGGAGGTGGAGGTCATCAGGAACCGGGCACCGTCGGCGACGGCCCGCTCCAGCAGGTGCAGCGTGCCCACCGACCCGACCCGCAGGATCTCCACCGGGAGCAGGGCGAAGTCGGTCGGGCTGGCCGGGGAGGCCATGTGCAGGATCGCGTCGAACCGCTCGGCCAGCGCCGGGTCGGCCGGGAGCCCGTCGGAGACGTCCGCCTCGACCAGGGTGAACGCCGGGTGGTCGACCAGGTGGGCGACGTTCTCCTTGGAACCGGTGACGAAGTTGTCAAGCACCACGACAGTGCAGCCACGCCCGACGAGCACGTCGACAAGGTGCGACGGCACGAACCCGGCACCACCGGTGACCAGGACGCGGTGACCGGATCCGAAGCGCGCAGCGACACTCATGGGGGTCAGCCTACAGACGCCCCGGCGGCGGCCGGGAGGCGTGGCGGGGGGGGGGCCCAGGGGGGGCAAACCGCGGGCCCCCCC